>JABFWC010000195.1 GCA_013362385.1 Pseudarthrobacter sp. | reverse complement strand
GCCGAACTGAAGCGGCAGATCCTGAACCTGGAACTGAAGCCGGGGGAGCGGATCTACGAACCTGCCATGTCGGCGGCCCTGCAGGTCAGCCGCACCCCGCTGCGCGAGGCTATCCGCCGGCTCATCTCTGAGGGCTTGTTGGAACAGCAGCCCACGGGCGGGGTACTGGTTCCCGCCCTGGACGAGGCCGCGATCTCTGAGCTGTACGAAGTGCGCGCCGCGATGGAGTCCCTCATGGCGCGCAACGCCTGCCTGAAAGCGACGCCCGCGGACATCGAAGTCCTCGAAGGCATCCTCGAACGCAACGCCGCCATGGTGAAATTCGCCGACGAGGCGATGAAACAGGGCATGGCGCTGCACGCGAAGATCGCCGCGATCGCCGGAAACTCCTGGGCCCGCCGCTTCCACGACCAGATCTCCAACCACATGGAGCGCTACCGGCAGTTCACCAACAGCACGCAGGAGCGCAGGGACCAGGCGCTGGCCCAGCACCGCGCCCTGGTCGGGGCCCTGGCCAAAGGCGACCCCGACCACGCCGCCAAGCTGGCCTTCGACCACGTCATGGGCGCCCGCGATGCTGCCGTCCGGGCCATCTCCGGCAACAGCGCGGCCAGCAAATGATGGGTGAACTCGGACGCCGCTCCGCCACCGCCCTGATGGTCCATTCCGCGCTGATCCAGGCCGTCACCTTCCTCGTCCGGCCCGCCGCCACCTACCGCGCCCTCGAGCTGGACGTCCCGGGCTTTGCCCTCGGCCTGCTCGCGGCCAGCTACGCCGTCTTCCCCCTGCTGCTCGCGGTCCCCACGGGCGGCCTCGTGGACCGCTTGGGGGAGCGCCGCCTCATGGCGATAGGCTCCGCCGTCGTGCTGGCCTGCTCCGCCTTCCTGCTGCTGTGGGGCTCATCGATCACCGCCCTGGTCATCGGCACCGCGCTCCTGGGCGCGGGACAGATGGCGTGCGTCGTGGGGCAGCAGGCCGTAGTAGCCAACAATGCCGCCTCGTCCCGGATGGACTCCGCCTTCGGATACCTGACGTTCGCCGCCTCCCTGGGGCAGGCCCTTGGCCCGCTGGCGATTTCCCTGGTTGGAGGCGCCTCCGTGCGCCCCGACACGCAGGCGATCTTCCTGCTCTCCGTCGTCATGGGCCTGGTGCTGTTCGCCACCACATTCCTTGTGTCGCCGCATATCAGCGGGGGGAAGAAGAAGGCTGTTGCCGCTGCGGGCAAGGGCAGCGCCGTGTCACTGCTGAAAGCCCCCGGCGTGGCCCGCGCCCTGGCGACCAGCGCCACGGTCCTGGCCGTGGTGGACCTGACCGTGGTCTACCTCCCCGCGCTCGGCGCCGACCGCGGGCTCACCGCGGCAACCGTCGGTGCCATGCTGACCGTCCGCGCGGTGTTCTCCATGGTTTCCCGGCTCCTGCTGGGCCGGGTGTCACGGAAGATCGGCCGGATGCGCCTGCTGGTGGTGAGCCTTGTCCTGTCCACCGTCGCGCTCGCCGTGGCGGCGGTCCCCATGCCGGCCTGGCTGCTGTTCGGAGTCATGGCCGTGCTCGGGCTGGGCCTTGGCATCGGCCAGCCCCTGACCATGTCCTGGCTCTCCGCCCAGGCACCGGCGGGGCAGCGCGGCAGGGCGCTGGCCCTGCGGCTCGCCGGGAACCGGGTGGGCCAGGTGGTCCTGCCGAGCGCCATTGGCGGTGTCGCTGCCGGACTTGGTGCCGGCGGCGTCTTCCTGGCCTCGGCTGCCGTCGTGGGCGGGACGCTCCTGCTGCTGCGCGGGGTACAGCTGGACTGACGGCCCGCGTCACGCCGTCGTGCGTCCGGCTACGGCAGCCGGGACGGGCGCAGCAGGCTCGGCTCCCCGGCCTGCGCGGGGTCCAGCCGGACAGGGCTGGCCAGTACCGCCGGGCCGCGATGCAGGGACCCGCTGGAGAGCGCGCGGCAGCGGATGCCGCCGCGGCCCCGCATGGCGGGGTGGGCGCCGGGGGCGAGCATTTCGTTCATCCAGGCACACGGCTGGGCATGCCGGCCGCCATGGAATTCCACCACCGAGCCGCCCGACTCCAGCGCGAAGTCCTGTCCCAGCAGCGGTGCCAGCTGCGCTCCCCGCAGGATCACGTTCCGGCGGGTCAGCAGGGGATCGAACGGCGGGGCGCCCAGTTCCTTGGCGATGGCCTCGAGGGATTCGACGGCGAACAGGGTCACCGCCGCGTCCATGTGCGCTGCCTTGCCGAAAAACCGGTCGCCCACGATGCCCTTGCCGGCCACCACCTCCGCGGCGTCGGCGTCCACTGTGGGCACATCGGCGGCACCGTCCCGGGCCCGGCCGAAGTAGGCGTGCGCCGGGGACACCAGCAGGTGCAGGATCTCGACGTCGTAGCGGTACGTCCCCAACCGCTCCCTGACCTCGCAAGCTCGGCCAGGGAACCCTGCGGCCGTGGGCCCTGGCTGAACCACCGTACGCGCGGGCTCAGGCGCCGACATATGCCGCCAGGTGCTGCCCGGTGAGCGTGGCCCGCCCGGCCACCAGGTCCGCCGGGGTCCCCTGGAAAACGATGCTGCCGCCGTCGTGCCCTGCTCCCGGGCCGATGTCGATGATCCAGTCCCCGTGCGCCATCACCGCCTGGTGGTGCTCGATGACGATAACCGATTTCCCGGAGTCAACCAGCCGGTCCAGCAACCCGAGCAGCTGCTCGACGTCGGCCAGGTGCAGGCCCACGGTGGGCTCGTCCAGGATGTAGACGTCCCCGGCTTCGGCCATCTGCGTGGCCAGCTTGAGCCGCTGGCGCTCGCCGCCGGAGAGGGTGGTCAGCGGCTGGCCGAGCGAGATGTAACCGAGGCCGACATCCGCGAGGCGCTTCAGGATCTTGTGCGCCGCGGGTGTCTTGGCCTCGCCCCCGGCAAAGTAGGTCAGTGCCGCCTCCACCGACATGTCCAGCACATCGGCGATGTTCTGCCCGCCCAGCGTGTACTCGAGGACCGCAGCCTGGAACCGGCGCCCCTCGCAGTCCTCGCAGGTGGACTCGACGGTGGCCATGACGCCGAGCTCGGTGAAGATCACGCCGGCGCCGTTGCAGGTGGGGCAGGCGCCCTCCGAGTTCGAGCTGAAGAGCGCCGGCTTCACGCCGTTGGCCTTGGCGAAGGCCTTGCGGATGGGCTCCAGCAGCCCGGTGTAGGTGGCAGGGTTGCTCCGCCGTGACCCCCTGATGGCGCCTTGGTCGATCACGATTACGCCGTCCCTTTTGGCAAGCGAGCCATGGATCAGCGAGCTCTTCCCGGACCCTGCCACGCCGGTCACCACGCAGAGCACGCCCAGCGGCACGTCCACATCGACGTTTCGGAGGTTGTTGGTTGACGCGCCGCGGACCTCCAGCGCCCCGGTGGCCTTGCGGACGGAGTCCTTGAGCCGGGCCCGGTCGTCCAGGTGGCGCCCGGTGGTGGTGCCGCTGGAACGCAGCCCGTCCACGTCGCCCTCGAAAACGATCTCGCCGCCGCCCGTTCCGGCGCCAGGGCCGAGGTCGACGACGTGGTCGGCGATGGCGATCATCTCCGGTTTGTGCTCCACCACCAGGACGGTGTTGCCCTTGTCCCGCAGCTGCAGCAGCAGGGTGTTCATCCGCTCGATGTCGTGCGGGTGCAGGCCGATGCTGGGCTCATCGAAAACGTAGGTGACGTCGGTGAGGGAGGAACCCAGGTGGCGGATCATCTTGGTGCGCTGGGCTTCGCCGCCGGAGAGGGTGCCGGCCGGGCGGTCCAGGGAGAGGTAGCCGAGTCCGATTTCGGCAAAGGAATCCAGCAAGTCCCGCAGCCCGGCAAGGAGCGGCCGGACGGAGGGCTCGTCGAGGTCGCGGACCCAGCGCGCCAGGTCGGAGATCTGCATGGTGCACAGATCCGCAATGTTCTTGCCGTTGATCCGTGAGTTGAGTACTTCCGGAGTCAGCCGGGTCCCGCCACAGTCCGGGCACGTGGCGAACGTGACGGCCCGCTCCACAAAACGCTTCACGTGGGGCTGCATCGCCTCCACGTCCTTGGACAGCATGGACTTCTGGATCTTCGGGATGATGCCCTCGAACGTCAGGTTGACGCCCTCCACCTTGATCTTGGTGGGCTCGGCATAGAGCATCGTGTCCAGCTGCTTCGGCGTGAACTTGGCAATAGGCTTGTCCATCGGCAGGCCCATCCCCTCGAAGAGCCGGCCGTACCAGCCGTCCATGGAATAGCCGGGGACCGTGAGGGCGCCCTCGTTCAGCGACTTCGCGTCGTCGTAGAGCGCCGAACGGTCAATGTCGCTGATGTTCCCCATGCCCTCGCAGCGGGGGCACATGCCGCCCAGGTAGGTCACCTGCCGGACCACGTTCTTCTCCACCCGGCCGCCCTTCTCGGTGCTCATGATGCCGCTGGCCTTGCGGGTGGGAACGTTGAAGGAGAAGGCGGTGGGCGGACCCACATAGGGCTGGCCCAGGCGGCTGAACAGGATCCGGAGCATCGCGTTCGCGTCCGTGGCGGTGCCGACGGTGGAGCGCGGGTTGGCGCCCATCCGCTCCTGGTCCACGATGATGGCCGTCGTCAGTCCCTCGAGCCGGTCCACGTCCGGGCGGGCCAGGCTGGGCATGAACCCCTGGACGAACGCGCTGTAGGTTTCGTTGATCATCCGCTGCGACTCCGCCGCGATGGTGGCGAAGACCAGGGAGCTTTTCCCCGAGCCGGACACGCCTGTGAAGGCGGTAAGCCGCCGCTTGGGCAAGTCGAGGCTCACGTCCTTGAGGTTGTTCTCGCGGGCGCCCTGCACCCGGATCAGGTCGTGGGTGTCGGCTACATGAAGGCCGTCCTGCTGCCGGTCGGTTCCGGTGTCCGTGCTCAAAGGATCCCCCTTCTCGTGGCGGCACCGAAGGCTGGCTGCGCTCCCAGCCACCCTTCGGCGTCGCCCGTTATATGCCTTGCTGTTTATATGCCTAGGGCTGCTGGTTGATGCGGACTGTGTTGCCGGCCGGGTCGCGGAAGGCGCAGTCGCGGATGCCGTAGGGCTGGTCGATGGGTTCCTGCACGACGTCGGCCCCGCTCGCTTCCACCTTGGCAAAGGCGGCGTCCACGTCGGGCGAGGAGAGGACGATGGTGGCGTAGGTGCCCTTGGCCATCATCTCGGCGATGGTGCGGCGCTCGTCCTCGGTGATTCCGGGGTCGACGGCGGGCGGGCAAAGAACGATGGAAACGTCCTTCTGGCCGGCGGGGCCGACGGTGATCCACCGCATGGTGCCGCGGCCGACGTCGTTGCGGATTTCGAAGCCCAGGGCGTCGCGGTAGAACGCCAGCGAGGCGTCCGGATCGGTGGCGGGAAGGAAGGTTGAGGAAATGTTGATGTCCATGGCAGTCATGCTAGTAACGGCTCATGGGCGGGCGCTTCTCGATTCCTGACCGGTCTGGTGACCTGTTTTGCCACGCACGCCGGGATGCCCGCCGTCGACTCCGCAGCTTCCTGCTTGTAGACGCTGGGCGGCATTCCCACCAGTTCGCTGAAGCGGGTGCTGAAGGTGCCCAGCGAGGAACAGCCGACGGCGAAGCACACCTCCGTAACGCTGAGGTCGCCTTTGCGGAGGAGCGCCATGGCCCGTTCGATCCGCCGGGTCATCAGGTAGCTGTAGGGCGACTCCCCGTAGGCGAGCTTGAACCGGCGGCTGAAGTGGCCGGCTGACATGTGGACATCCCTCGCCAGCGACTCGACGTCGAGCGGCTTGGCGTATTCCCGGTCCATCCGGTCCTTGACGCGCCGGAGCCCGGTGAGTTCACGAAGGTAGGGGTCGGTGGGACTGCTGGTCACAGCTCTGATCGTGCTACGCAGCGGGTGAGTTGTCCAGACGTGCGCAGCGTCACGTTCCAACCGGCAAAACCGCGCATCCGTGCAGGATATGATTATCCCGCCGGCCAGTATGAGGTCCTCGCCCGATCAGGGCTCGAGTAAACGCAGCGTCCGGCACACCAACTCCTAAATCACCTGCAAGACCCTTGCCCAATTGCTGTGCGGGGTCACACCTTGAAAGGACGCCATGGAACTGCTGTGGGAAATCGCCGGCTGGGCAGGGGCGGTTGCGATCCTCAGTGCGTATCTGGCCGTTTCCATGGGCTGGCTGAAGGCCGGGAAGGGCTTCCAGACGGCGAACCTGTTCGGCTCCGTCGCGTTCATCATCAACG
>JABFWC010000438.1 GCA_013362385.1 Pseudarthrobacter sp. | reverse complement strand
CATGGCGCCGGAGCGAATGGACCTAACCGCCCGCCTGTCCCGCAGCCTGGGGCTCTTCGATTTGGACCACGTCGCGGTGCGGGAACCGGAGGTGGCTTCCGACGCCGACCTGCAGTCAGTGCACTCGGCCGGCTATGTTGCTGCCGTCCGTGAGGTGAGCGCCGACCCGTCCCGCCCGGACGAAGCCCGGGGCCTGGGAACGGAAGATGACCCCGCGTTCGCCGGTATGCACGAAGCCGCCGCGCGGCTCGCGGGGGGTTCGCTGCTCGCTGCCCGGAGCGTCCTGGACGGTACCGCCGTGCACGCGGTCAACTTCGGCGGCGGCATGCACCACGCCTCCCGCGACCGGGCCAGCGGGTTTTGCATCTACAACGACGCCGCACTCGCCGTGCAGGCGCTGCTCGACGGCGGGGCCGGCAAAGTGGCGTATATCGACGTCGACGCACACCACGGGGACGGAACGCAGAACATCTTCTGGGACGACCCCCGCGTCCTGACCCTGTCCCTCCACGAAACCGGGCTCACGCTGTTTCCCGGCACGGGGTTCGCGAACGAGCTCGGCGGCCCGGGCGCGGAGGGCACGGCCGTGAACGTCGCCCTTCCGGCCGGCACGGCGGACGCCGGCTGGCTGCGGGCCTTCTATGCAGTGGTGCCGCAGCTGGTGGGCGCGTTCGAGCCGGACGTGATCGTCAGCCAGCACGGCTGCGATTCGCACCGCACCGATCCCCTCACGCACCTCAACCTCAGCGTGGACGGGCAGCGCGAAGCTGCCACCGCCGTCGGAAACCTGGCCGAACGCTACTGCGCCGGTCGCTGGATCGCTACCGGCGGCGGCGGCTACAACGTCCTGGACGTGGTGCCCCGCGCCTGGAGCCACCTGGTGGCTATTGCCGCCGGCCGGCCCGTCCCGCTGCGGACCCCGGTACCCCAGGACTGGCGCGACTACGTCGGGGAGAAGTTCGGCACAGCGGCCCCTGAGCTGATGGGCGACGACGTGGAACTGTGGTGGCGCTCCTGGGAAGTGGGCTTCGACCCCAACGACGCCGTGGACCGGACGGTCATGGCCACGCGCAAGGCAGTATTCCCGCTGCACGGGCTGGACCCCTGGTTCGACTAGGAACTGTTCGATTAGGAACTGTTCGATTAGGAACTGTTCGATTAGGAACTGGTTGGACAGGAAGCGGCGGCCGCCCGAAATAGTTGATGCCTTCCGGCGTATATGTCGCTAGGGTGGGAGGCATGGTGACAGACGACGTATTTGCCGTCATTGCGGAATCGACCCGGCGCGACATCCTGGTGTCCCTCCGTTCCGGGGACAAGGCCGTGGGCGAACTGGTGGAGGAACTGGCCGCAAGCCAGCCCACCATCTCCAAGCACCTGAAGGTCTTGCGGGAGGCGCAGCTGGTGAGCATGCGGGCGCAGGGCCAGAAACGCTACTACGCCCTGAACCGCGGGCCGCTCGAGGGCATCGCCAGCTGGCTGGAAACGTTCGACGTCGGCTCCGGCGCCAAAGCCGCTGCTTCCCAGACCGCCCCGGACGAGGCAGTGCCGGCCCCCCTGAAGGAAGGCGTTGCCGCTGCGGCCGCTTCGCTGCCCCCTGCCGGCCGGGCCGTGCAGCCGGCACCGGGGGAACCGGAGCCGGCGCAGGCAAGCAACGAGGAAGTCCCGGCGCCCGTCCTGGTGCGCGACGGGGCTGGGCTGAGTCCCGCCGTCGTCATTCCCGGCGGAACCGCAGCCCCGCTCAGCGACGACAGCGTTCCCCAGCAGATCGGCCGCACGGTGGGCCGGGCGGCCACCAGGGCAGCCGACCTGCTGGCCAACCTTCCCACGTTGCCCAAATTCGGGCGCAAAAAGTAGCCGCTACTTTGCCAGCAGCCGCACGTGGTCCGGGGTCAGGTCGGCGACCCTGCTGACGCCCAGCAGCGCCATGGTGCGTGCCATGTCCTTTTCCAGGATCTGCAGGGCGCGGTCCACACCGGCACGGCCCCCGGCCATGAGCCCGTATAGGTAGGCGCGGCCGATCAGCGTGAAGTCTGCGCCGAGCGCGAGGGCCGCCACGATGTCGGCGCCGCTCATGATTCCGGTGTCGAGCATGATCGCGGCGTCGCTGTTGTCAGCGGTGAGCGCCTGCTTGACCTCGGGGAGCAGGTGGAACGGAATCGGTGCCCGGTCCAGCTGGCGGCCGCCATGGTTGGACAGGATCACGCCGTCGGCGCCGTGGTCCACCACGCGGCGGGCGTCCTCGACGGTCTGGATGCCCTTGACCACGAGCTTGCCCTTCCACGTCTCGCGCAGCCAGTCGAGGTCCTCGAAGGTGAGTGTGGGGTCGAACATCGAGTTGATCAGGTCGGCCACGGTTCCGGTGTAGCGGGAGAGCGAGGCGAAGGTGAGCGGTTCGTGGGTGAGGAAGTTGAACCACCACGCCGGCCGGTAGGAAGCGTCCAGGACGGTCTTGAGGGTCAGCGCCGGCGGGATGGTCATGCCGTTGCGGACGTCGCGGAGGCGGGCGCCGGCCACGGCGGTGTCCACGGTGACCATCAGGGTGTCGTTGCCTGCCTTGGCGGCGCGCTCGATCAGTTCCAGGGACCGGTCGCGGTCGGTCCACAGGTACAACTGGAACCAGTTGCGGCCGTTCGGGGCTGCGGCGGCCACGTCTTCGATGGACGCGGTGCCCATGGTGGAGAGGGTGTAGGGAATGCCTGCGGCTTCGGCGGCCTGGGATCCGGCGTATTCGCCCTCGGACTGCATCATGCGGGTGAAGCCGGTGGGCGCGATGCCCACGGGCAGCCGGGACGGTTTGCCCAGGATTTCGGTGCTGAGGTCAATGGCGGAGACGTTCCGCAGGATGCCGGGGCGGAACTCGATGTCCAGGAAGGCCTGGCGGGCGCGGCGGAGGGTGATTTCCGCTTCGGCAGCGCCGTCCGTGTAGTCGAAGGGTGCCTGCGGGGTGCGGCGCTTCGCGATGTCGCGGAGGTCCCATACCGTGCTGGCACGCTTGAGCCTGGCCTCCTTGCTGAACCCGGGCTTCTTGAACTGCATCAGCGGCGCCAGGTCGGAGTATTTGGGGATGCGGCGCTTTAGTGCCGGCGGCACCGCCGCGGACGACGCCGGCCGTGGGGCAGGTGACGGCGCTGCGGGAATGTCGGTGGTGTCCGGAGCGGGGGTCGCTTCGGGATTGCTGGGCTGAATGGTGTGGGTCATGCGTCCTCCTGTGGTCTAACCACACTCTAGGCCATGTGGTCCAACCACATCAACTACTATTTATCCATGCGTACGCACCAGCTGGTCCTGTCCTGGATCGAGAATGAGCTTTCCGCCGGCCGGCTGGCCCTGGGTGGACGCCTTCCCGCGGAACGCAGCCTGGCTGAACAACTCAAGGTGTCGCGGACGTCCGTGCGGGAGGCCGTCAGGGTCCTGGAGGCCATGGGCGTGGTGCGCGCGGGAGTGGGTTCGGGGCCGGAGGCGGGAACGGTCGTGATTTCGGATCCTACGGCGGCGCTCGGCTCCGCCCTGCGGCTGCACGTTGCCACGCAGCACCTGCCGGTGGCGGACATCGTGGAAACCCGGGTCCTGCTGGAGTCATGGGCCGCGGCGCGGGCGCCGGGGGATGCGCCCGAACTGGATGAAGCAGCAGTCCTGCTGCAGGCCATGGATGCCCCCGAGGGGCGCGCCGTTGACGATTTCCTGGCACTCGATGTCCGGTTCCACCTGGCCCTGGCCAACGCGGCAGGCAATGCCGTGGTCAGCGCCATGATGGGATCACTGCGTGAGTCCATCCAGGGCTACGCCGCTGAGCTGACCGCAGGCCTGCCGGACTGGGACACGACGGCCGCGCGGCTGCGGGAGGAGCACCGGGAGATCCTCGCGGCGATCAGGGCGGGCGACGGCGGCCGGGCGGCCGCGCTGGTGGCCGCCCACATCCAGGGTTACTACAAAGAGGCCGGCCTGAACCCGGGCTCCTAGCCGTGGACGGTGCTACGCGGAGCCTTTGCCGGTCCCGTACTGGCCCGGACTTCCAGCCTTGGCTGGTACCGGCTGCCGGGGGTTTCGTTCCCTTCCTTCCGGATCAGCGTGCGGAGCTGGTGCCACGCCTCCTCGCCCAGTTCGGTGATCGGGACGGCTGCCGTGGTGAGTGCCGGCGTCGTGTATTTGGCGAACGGGATGTCGTCGAAGCCCGTCACCGAAATATCGCCCGGGACGTCCAGGCCCCGCTCATGCAGGCCGCTCATCAGGCCCATGGCTACCAGGTCGTTGAAAGCCAGGATGCCGCTGGCCCCGCTTGCGAGCACCGCATCAACTGCTTCATGGCCGGTGTCGAAATCGGAGCCACCCTCAAGCATTGTCACGTCGACCTCCGGGTGTGCGGCCTTGAATGACTCCAGCCCCTTGAGCCGCATCTCGTTGGACGCGCTGCGGGGCGGGCCGGCAAGGAAGGCCAGCCGGGTGTGGCCGAGTTCCACGAGGTGCCCGGCGATGTCCTGCACGCCCTGCCCGTAGTCCACCACCAGGCTGGGGACATCCGGGGCGGACGTGGAGCGGTTGATGAGCACCAGCGGGTGCAGTGACGGGGCGATCTCTTCCAGCTCCACGTCACTCATGCGCGGCGCACACAGCACCAGCCCGTCGCAGCGGCGTCTCGCCTCCCCGGCCAGGATGGCCTCCTCGCTGGAGACCTCGAAGGAATCGGCGATGAGCACGCGGTAGCCGTCCTGGGCCGCCGCCCGGCTCAGGCCGCGGAGGATGGCCTGGAAGGTGGGGTTGGCAAGGTCCGGCACCACGATGCCGATGGTGTCCGTCTTGCCCAGGGCGAGGCTGCGGCCCACCGGATTGGGCTGGTACTTCAGCTCTGCTGCGGCTGCGCGGACCCGGGCGGCAATCTCGGGATCCACTGTGTAGTTTCCGTTCATGACCCGGGAAACCGTGGCATGCGAGACTCCGGCCTTAATTGCGACATCAGCGATGCCGATCCGGCCGCTTGCCGATTTCCTGACCATGGGGAACCCTTCGTTAAGAGCTTTGGAACACAGCATATACCGGGATGGGAAAGCGATTTCTGCTGATCATTGACGGATCACTGCCGGGGTTGGTACAAATCATATAGCGATCCAAGAAAACGCTTTCTCAGCTGATTGCAGCAGAGTGCCGCAGCCACCTCACAGCGGCCGTTCCGACGGCCGGGTAACAAGCCTTCGAAAGGGACCCCATGGTCAACACCGCCGAGACCACTTCGGCCGCCGCTGCCTCCCGGACCGGCGCCGCCGCCGGCAGGGCCCGCATCGCCCTGATCGGCACGGGCGGCCGCTCCGAGATGTACATCCGAGCCATTTACGGCACGCATGCGGACACGGCGGAGCTGGTGGGCTTCTCCGACATAAACCCCGGGCGCGTGGAGTTCTACCAGAAGCTCATCCTGGAACTCGGCGCCCCCGGACCCATCGCGTCCTTCGACCCGGCAGATCTCACCGCCTTCATCCAGGCGAACAGCATCGACCGGGTCATCGTGACCACGCCGGATTACACCCACGCCGACTACATCGTGGAGGGCCTCCGTGCCGGCGCCGATGTCGTCGTCGAGAAGCCCCTCACCATCAGCGCCGAGGGCTGCCGCCGCATCACCCGGGCGGCCCAGGCGACGGGCCGCAACGTGGTGGTCACCTTCAACTACCGCTACTCGCCCCGCAACAGCGCGCTCAAGGAAATCATCCAGGGCGGGGTCATCGGCAAGGTCACCTCCATCGACTTCAGCTGGGTCCTGGATACGGTCCACGGCGCGGACTACTTCCGCCGCTGGCACCGCGAGAAGAAGAATTCCGGGGGCCTGCTCATCCATAAGGCATCCCACCACTTCGACCTGGTCAACTGGTGGATCGACGATGTCCCGGAGCGCGTCTTCGCTTCCGGCGGCCTGCAGTTTTACGGCGACCAGAACGCCGCGGAGCGTGGGTTGGGCCCGCGCCCCGAACGCGGAACGCCCGACGCCGATGCCCCGGCGGGCGGGAAGGATCCCTTTGCGCTTGACCTGAGGGAGGACGAGCGGCTCAAGGCCCTCTTCCTGGACAACGAGCACTACGACGGCTACCGCCGCGACCAGGACGTGTTCACCGGGGGCATCTCTATCGAGGACAACCTCGCCCTGGTGGTGGAGTACCAGGGCGGCCCGCGCCTGAGCTATTCCCTCAACGCCCACAGCCCGTGGGAGGGATACCGGGTGGCAGTCAACGGCACCGAAGGCCGGGCCGAGC
>JABFWC010000387.1 GCA_013362385.1 Pseudarthrobacter sp. | reverse complement strand
GGATTTCCGCCAGCAGGATGCCGTCGGTCATCAGTTTGACCTTGGTGGCCCTGCTTACCTCGCCGGTGAAGCGGACCTGGAAGCCTACTTCCTGGCCGATTTCCACGCCGAGTTCCTCTGCGATTCGCTCCGCCACGGTGCGTGCGGCCAGCCGGCGGGGCTGGGTGTGCCCGATCAGCCCGTTGTCCCCGAGCCCCAGTTCCAGGCACATCTTGGGGATCTGCGTGGTCTTCCCGGAGCCAGTCTCGCCGGCGATGATGGTCACCTGGTTGGCGGCGATTGCTGCCATCAGATCGTCGCGGCGCTCGGATACCGGCAGCTCGGCGGGATAGGAGATATGAAAAGTCATGGCTGCAGACAGTCTACTGCGGCAGCCCGGGGCCCTTCATTCCGGCGACGACCGCTGGTTTCATCCCCGTGCGGTGCCCGCGCTGCCTGCCCCGGATTCTTCAGCGGCCGCCCGCGCGGTGTCCACCAGTACCCGCCAGGGTCCGGTGACGGCATGTTCGGGCAGCGCGGCGCGGCGCTGGCCTGCGCTGATGGAGTAGAAGAAGCGGTCGGGCCCGGGCTCCGCAAACGCTGCCGCCGCCGCCCGCGGGGTTCTCGGCACCGCGTCCCACGGGCAGGCTTCGACGAGGGGCTGCCACTGGCTGAGGTCCGTGTCCGTCCGTGCGTCCACCGTCCATACCCGTGTCATCGCCGCCATCCCCCCGCTGCGCTCCACCTTGATTTTCATGGCCTGGTCCCTGGGCTTGGCGGCCGGCTGCCGGTACTACGGCAGCCGTGCCATGGCTAAACCTTGACCTTCACAGTGTCCCACGCCTGCCGCACGGCGTCATGCTCTGCCGATCCTGCCCCATAGAGCCCGGTGGCGGCGCGAACCGTGGCCCTGGCGAAGACGGTGAACGTGGCGGCCGAAGGCAGCGAGCCGCCGGTCAACGCGTCATACCAGATGTGGCCGGGGGAGTCCCAGGCATAACCGCCCAGGGCTTCGGCTACGAGGTAGAAGGCCCGGTTGGGGATGCCGGAATTGATATGGACGCCGCCGTTGTCCGCGCTGGTCCGGACGTAGGCGTCCATGGAATCCGGCTGCGGGTCCTTGCCCAGCACATCGTCGTCGTACGCTGTTCCCGGAGCCTTCATGGAGCGCAGCGCACGTCCCTGCACCTTTGGCGTGAAGAGGCCCTCGCCGATCAGCCAGCTCGCTTCGGAAACAGTCTGGTTTTTCACATACTGCTCAACCAGCACCCCGAACACGTCGGACATGGACTCGTTCAGGGCTCCGGCCTGGTTCCGGTAGGCCAGCCCGGCGGAGAACTGGGTGACCCCATGCGCCAGTTCGTGCCCGATGACGCTCAGGGACTTGGTGAAGCGTTCGAATACCTCTCCGTCGCCGTCCCCGAACACCATCTGGCTGCCGTTCCAAAAAGCGTTGTCGTACAGCCTGCCGAAGTGCACGGTGGCCTTAAGATGCAGCCCGAGCCCGTCAATGGAGTCACGGCCGAACGCATTGGCGTAGAGCCGGTGCGTGTGCCCGAGCCCGTCGTACGCCTCATCCGTGGCCGCGTCCCGGGTTTCGGGGCCGCCCTCCTTGCGGACCAGGTCTCCTGGGAGCGACTCTGAGCTCCGGGCGTCATAGATGGTCCGGTCCACCGGCCCGGGCTTTGCCGGCAGCACGCCCGGCGAGAGGGCCGGAGCCGGCCGCGTCCGGGCAATGTGGAAGGACTCGACATGCCCCAGGGCCTTGCGGGCGGCTGCTGCCGCGGACGAGAATCCGGGCGCATCGTAGCGGGCCAGGCGCCGCAGCAGGTACGGCGGAACGATGGAACAGAACGGAACGTGCATTGCGCAACCCCCTCGGCTAGGTGTTGCCAGCCTAAGGGCAGGCCCCGACAATCAACGGCAGGCAGGACGGAATTCCCGGGCGCGGTCCGCACCGCTTGCCGGCTGCCAGGACGGGTACGGTAGGCCCATGGCACAGACCAAGAAGCGGAAAAAACCGGGTTCGGCCCTGCTGACCGTCATCATCGCCTTCGTGGCGAACTTCCTCGTCGCAGCAGCCAAGTCCGTGGCCGCGGTGCTGTCCGGATCAGCCTCCATGACCGCGGAGGCAGCCCACTCCTGGGCGGACACCGGGAACCAGGTGTTCCTGTTCCTTGCGGAGCGGCGCTCGGCCCGGCCGCGGGACGTGGCACATCCGATGGGCTATGGCCGCGAAGCCTACGTCTGGTCGATGTTCGCCGCGTTCGGGCTCTTCACCGCCGGTGCGGTGGTGTCCATCATGCACGGCATCCAGGAAATCATCGCACCCGAACCTGCCGCCGATTTCACGGTGGCCTACGTGGTGCTCGCCGTCGCTTTCGTCTTTGAAGGCATCTCCTTCTTCCAGGCGTTCCGGCAGATCAGGAAGGCGGCCCGGGAGCTCGAGCGGCGCACCCTGGAGCAGGTGCTCATCAGCTCCGACCCCACCCTGCGTGCCGTCTTCGCCGAGGACTCTGCCGCGCTGATCGGCCTCGTGGTGGCTTTCATCGGCGTCTTCCTGCACCAGGTCACCGGTTCGCCGCTGCCGGACGCCGTCGGGTCGATCGTCGTCGGCGTGCTGCTGGCCGTCGTCGCCGTCGTCCTCATTGACCGCAACCGGCGCTTCCTGGTGGGCCAGGGCGTCACGCCGGACATTGAGCGCTCCATGGCGCGGCGGCTGCTGGAGCACCGCGACATCGCCCGGCTGACATACCTCCACCTGGAGTACGTCGGCCCGCGCAGGCTCTACCTCGTCGCAGCGGTCGACCTCGAAGGGGACCACCCGGAACACGAGGTGGCCCAAACCCTGCGGCGCATCGAACGGGACCTGGAGGACCACGAAACCGTGGAGGAAGCGGTGCTCACCCTGGCGACACTGGATGAGGCCACGCTGCGTTTCCACTAGGGCCCCGGCAAACAAAATACCCCGCCGTGGTCAACGGCGGGGGTTGGTGGTGCCCTCGGTAGGATTCGAACCTACGGCCTTCTGCTCCGGAGGCAGACGCTCTATCCCCTGAGCTACGAGGGCAATCCGGATCCCTGCCGTTCCCGGCGGGACGTCCTAGAGCTTAGCACCTCAGTAACCAGAGAACGAATCGACGTGGACGCGCCGCGCGCCGGCGCTTTTCGCAGCGCGGCGCAACGATGCGGCGCTGGCCGGCGACCCGGAAACGTACACCTCGCGCGCGCCGATGTCAGGCACGAGGGCCAGCAGTGCATTCGCGTCCAGCCTCCCTTCCCTGTCCCCGGTGCCGCCCGGGGCGGCGGCCAAGCCTGCGGGCGGCTCCGCGCCGTCAGCAAGCCGCACCAGCACCCGCATTCCCGATTCCCGGAGCTCCCCGGCGAAGGCGACCTCCTCCGCGTTGCGGGCCAGGTACAGCAGCACGGCGTCACGCTCCTGCAGCCCCCCGGATGACAGGTGTGAAACATACGGCGTGATGCCGATTCCGGCGGCGATCAGCAGCACCGGCCTGCGCGGATCGCGGGGAAGGACAAAGTCCCCGGCTACCGAGGTGGCCACCAGCTCATCGCCCGGCTGCAGCGCCAGGAGGGCCTTCTTGGCCTGCGACAACGGCGCAGCTGTCCGCACGCCGAACTTCACCAGGCCGTCCTGCGGGGCACTTGCAAGGCTGAACACCCGGCGCCTGCCTTTGCCGTCGGATCCGGCGTGCGGGAGGTCCAGCTCCATGTACTGTCCCGGCAGGAAGCGCACGGGACGCGACGGTTCGAAGGTGAACTCCGACGTGTCAGGCGTCAGCGCGCGGACGCCGGTGAACCGGAGGCTTATCCGGCCCCGCTGGCCGGCGATGAAGGCAAGGAGGTTGCCGAGCAACAGGGCAGCCTCCGGCGAGTTGGCCAGGAAACCCAAGTTGTAGGGTACGGCGAAGACCACGCCGACGACTGCGGCAAGCGCGAGCTGCTGCCGGCGGCGGGGCGGCAGGGTCAGGGGTTCGGTGAGCATGAAGCCCGCGAAGAACAGCTAGGGCCGCTGGGCCAGCGCCTGCCACACGCCCATCCCCGCGGACATGCCGGCGCGCATCAGCTCGGCGGTGATGATTGACGTGGCTACCAGGATGAACACCAGGGCCATGGGGAACTTGCGCGTCCGGTACAGCACCAGCGCGACGCCCGGAACCAGCAGCCACAGCATGGCAGGCGTGGCCGCCCACCAGGTGGCGATGTTCAGCCCGGTGAGCCCGGTGAAGAAGGCCCCCGCCGCGGCCGGGTTGAAGATGTGCCGCCCGCGCCAGGCCAACGCATACTTCGACGCCGACGCCAGCACGCACGCCAGCGCCACGCCTGCCAGGTCCATGGGCAGCAGGGACGGCCAGAACAGGAAATACAACAGCAGCCCGGTGATGAGGGACGACTCGGAATGCGGGGTCACCCGGAAAAGCGCGGCCAGGGCACGGCTGGACGCGTACGTCAGGCCCAGGCACAGCGCCAGGTGCACGAGCATTTTCGGGATGCCGAAGGTCAGCCAGCCCAGCACGTTCAGCAGCAGGCTGTAGGCGGCGAGGGCGGCCAGGACCAGCAGGATGAGCCGGTACATGGTGTAACGGCCGACGGCGGTATCCAGGCGTCCGGCCAGGGACGCAGCCCATCCTGCGGCGGGTGTTTCCACGGAGCTCATGAGAACAGTGTCCCTTCGAATCCGGGCGAGTAAGTGGCGCTGCCGTCGGAAAACACGGTCAGCCAGGAGAAATCGAACGCTTCCTGAAGCACGGCGCCGGGGACGAAGAACAGTGCGGTGGCGAGCGCGTCGGCCACCATGGCTGTGTCCGCAAGCGTCCAGGTGGCGACGGCGGTCCGGACCGGCTGCCCGGTGGTGCCGTCAAGGACGTGGTGCAGTCCGTCGCCCCAGGCGCGGCGGTTCGCGGCGGAAGCGCACAGGGCACCGCCTGCAAGGCCTGCGACGCCGATGGCCTGCGCCGGGTTGTACGGGTGCTCAAGCCCTACGCTGATGCCTTCCGTTCCCCGTGCCAGCAGGTCCCCGCTGCCGTCCACCACGAAGCTGTCCACGCCGGCGTCTGCCAGTTCGGCGGCCAGCAGGTCCACCAGCAGGCCTTTGCCGGCGGCCCCGATGTCCAGCACCACCGGAGCGCTCGCGGTAATGGTGGCGCCCTCCCAGGCCAGGACGGATTCCCAGGCTGGGGCAGGCAGCGGCGGCCCTGCCGGCGCCAGGGAGTAGGCGGCGTCGTAGCCCAGGCGTTCCAGGCTGCCGCCGATGAGGGGCGTCATGGCGCCTCCGGTCAGGCGGTACAGCGTTGTGTACAGCCCGCCGAGGGGTGCAGCCTCCTCCGGAAAGCCGTAGCTGCCGGGCTGCCGGGCCAAGGCTGCCACCAGGGAGTCCGGCCGGAAGCGTGACCACGCGGCGTCGAACCTTTCAACCCTGTCCAGCAGCCGCGCCTGCAGTGGCGGCGGCAGCGGCCGGGGAGTGGAGATGACCCAGTTGGTTCCTATCCCCGTGAACGAAAAGTCCTCCCGGCCGGCGGCCATGCCCTACCGCGCCTCCGACTTGATCTTCGCGACTGCCTGGTTGAACCCGCCGCTTGTCAGCGATGAGCCGGCAACCTTGGAGACGTTGAGTTCATCGATGTTCCTGCCCACAACCTGCGCCGCGATGCCGCCGGCAAACTCGCCCTGGAACTTGCGGGTGTTGGGGTTGGAGGGGTGCTGGGTGATCCGGACGTCGGTGACCTTGCCCCCGGCAAGCGTCAGCTGCACGCCCACGGTCTCGGTGCCGTTGGGCGAAACGTAGTTTCCGTCCGCGCTGTAGGTCCCGTCCCTGTACGGGGATCCGCTGCCCGCCAAGGCCGACTCTGCGGCGGACGGGGCGGCCGCGCCCGAACCGGCGGCGGTGCCCGGCGCGGCTGCGGGGGATTCGGCGGCGGAGGGTGCGCAGCCGGCTACCGTTCCGGCCAGGGACAGGCCGGCAAGCCCGGCATAGACGCCCCTGCGAACAGTGCTTCCGGCCGTTGCGGCGTTGGCAGCTGTGCTTCCCGGCATGGAGGATCTCATCAAGGTTCTCGTTTCATTCATCGGTCACGTCCTGCGCCTGTGGCTACGGTCTTGTCAACGACGGACGGGCCGGGTTGGTTCACCTCGTGGCCCGGTTCACCGCCCCGGGGCGGCGCAGGCCCAGCAGGCAGCCCAAATTCTTTGCTGTCACTGGCCCCCGGTAGTCTAGAGGGGTGACTCCCGAAGAACTTTCCCTCGCCATATCCGCC
>JABFWC010000071.1 GCA_013362385.1 Pseudarthrobacter sp. | reverse complement strand
AAAGTACTTATATACCGGCCGCCCGGCGCACTGCATACTTTCAAGAAAATCCGGGAAAACCACTGAAGCAAGGACGACGACGGCGGCCTGCCGCCGCCGTCCGGTCCGGCAGGGAAGCGGGGACGTCCGATGGGGGCAGGAGACGGGGCAGCCGAGCAGTCCAGGCTGGCTGCAGAGCGGATTGCCAGGCTCAAGCGGCAACTGGACCAGGCCGAGCGGTCTACGAAGGCGTGGGACGCCGATGCCATTAGCGAGCGTGTGGTGGCCGACAAACTCAGCGAGCTGGTCCCGCGCGGCTGGTATGTACTGCACGACGTCCACTGGCCGGGTCGTCCCAAGGCCAACCTCGATCATGTCCTGGTGGGTCCCGGCGGCGTCGTGGTGGTGGATTCGAAGAACTGGACCGGCGAGGTGCGGGTGGCATCCGGGGTGCTGTGGCAGGGCCGTTATGCACGGACCCAGGCGGTGGAAGGTGCGCTGGCACAGTGCGCAGCGGTGGCTTCGGTGCTGACCCCGCCGCACCGCCGGCTGGTACGGCCGCTGATCTGCATGGCCGCCCAGCCGGATCTCTTTGGTGTCACCAGCTCAGATGTTGCCGTGGCCGGTTCCCAACGCGTGGTGGGGGCCATCGAAGCCTTGCCCCCCGTGCTGGACCAGCGGGCAGTTGTGGGGCTTTACGAGCAGCTCGGCCAGCAGCTCACGCATGAGCAGGAGCCCGGCATCACGGCCCTGCGCACTGTCCGGCCGGGAGCCGTGGTCCGGCCGGCTGGCGCCTTGCCGCCCGGTCCCCGCCCGCACGTGGCCCGCCCGGAGATGGCACGCCCGGACGTGCCCAAGCGGGATAAGTCCAACCCGGATAAGCCCCGCCTGGACCGGAGCCGGAACGGTAGTGCCTCCCGGCATCCGGCGGGGCGTGCGCTGCCCAATGCGGCGCCACCGGCAGGACCAGGCGCCGTGGGATCGGGCGCGGCAGGACCAAGGCCGGGGCGCGGCATGAAGGCGCAGCAGCACGGCGGCACCAGCGGGGGCCGGCTTGCCCTGCTGGCGGCGTTCGTCATTTTTGCCGTCTATATCCTGCCCTACTTGGGACGGTAGCTCCCAGCGGCTGTCCTGGCCCGGCCGGCCTGCTGCCGGACCCTGCGGCTTGTATGAGCTGGCCTTTGGCGGCGTCACGGACTGCCCGGGACACCCGGTTGAGCCGCTGGGAATCCAATGCCCAGGCCTGCCAGTACAGCGGAACGTCCTCGTGGGCAGCATCCTCGAGCAAGACCAGGCCGTGCCTTGCACTGTGCCCTGACTGCCGGGCCGCCCCTGGGCCGGGCTTGAGGCCTGCGAGCCTTCCCGGCAGCTGGAGCTCGGGGAGCATGCCCCAGCCCAGGCCCGCGATGGCCGCAGCCAGGAAGGCTTCGGACGACGGCACGGT
The DNA here is from genome assembly GCA_013362385.1 of Pseudarthrobacter sp. Taxonomy (GTDB): domain Bacteria; phylum Actinomycetota; class Actinomycetes; order Actinomycetales; family Micrococcaceae; genus Arthrobacter. The sequence goes on along the minus strand of JABFWC010000071.1, from coordinate 4,853 downwards.
ATGCGCGGGCGGAGACTGGCGCACGCCTTTGGCATCGAGCAGCTGCCGCTGCAGGTTGTCCTTTGCGTTGAACTTCAGGACGGGCATGGCGGCCCAGTCGACGGCGCCGGAGGCCGAGTAGCGCCCGACGAGTTCCGGGGCAGCCACCGGGAGGTACCTCATGTGGCCGAGCAGCTCCACGCGGCATCCGCTGACGGGGACGGGGTCGGAGGTCACAGCGCCCATCACAGCTCCCTCGCGCAGCAGCTGGCTGCTGTAGCCCTGGTCTTCCACGTGGAGGTCGAGGACGGCATCCTCCCAGCCCGCCGCCTCGTGCAGGACCGGGACGAACCAGGTAGCCAGCGAATCAGCGTTGATGGCCAGCGGCAGGTGGGTCCGCGCCGGTGACTCTGAGCCCAGGGCAGCTGACGTTTCGGCCTCGAGCACCTGCACCTGCCGGGCCATCCGCAGCAGCAGCGACCCGGCTTCGGTGGCCGTGCACGGCAGCCGGCGCCGCACCAGGACCTGGCCCACCGAGGCTTCCAGCGCCTTGATCCGCTGGCTCACGGCGGAGGGTGTAATGCCGAGCAGGTCGGCGGCGGCCTCGAAGGTGCCTTCGTCGACCACGGCGGTGAGGGCCTTCAGGTGCTCCAAGTTCATGAAGAAATTCTAATGATGCAGCAAAATCCTTTATTTGCCTGATCTTCGCGCTCTATCTACCGTCGATGCCATGATGACTGCAGGGATTACCGGACTGCTGACGGGGTTGGCGCTGATCGTGGCGATCGGCGCCCAGAACGCTTTTGTCCTGCGCCAGGGGATCCGGCGGGAACACGTTGGCTCCGTGGTGGCTGTGTGCATGGCCGGCGACGCGCTGCTGATCGTCGGCGGCACTGCCGGGATCGGGGCGCTGGTGACCCGCTTCCCGGAGGCCCTGGAAGTGCTGCGGTGGGCCGGGGCGGCGTACCTGGTGTGGTTCGCGGTGCGCTCGTTCATGGCGGCGGTAAAACCTTCCGCGCTCGCTCAGCAGGCACCCCGCTCAAGGCACTCCATCGTCGCCACCACCGCGGCCCTGACGTTCCTCAATCCGCACGTCTACCTGGACACCGTGGTGCTGCTGGGCAGCCTCGCGAACCAGCAGGGCCCGGGCCTGCGCTGGACTTTCGCCGGCGGGGCAGTGACGGGCAGCGTCCTGTGGTTCTCGGCCCTCGGGTACGGTGCCCGTGCTCTTGCCGGAGTCCTGCGGAGTCCCCGCACCTGGCGGTGGATCGATGCGGGCATCGGCGTTCTGATGCTCATCCTGGCAGTCCGGCTGGTCCTGCACTGATGGCTCTGGACTTGCCGGTTCCGCGCTGGCGTACGCTGGAACCTGAGCAGGGAGTAACAATGAGCAACCAGCCGTCCCATTACCCGGAACACCAGGGCCAGGGCTACCAGCGCCCTGCCGACCGACAGCAGGGGTCCGGGTGGCCTTCCTACCAGGAGCCTGGCGGGTATGCGGAGGATTCTGCCTACGGCCAGCCACCCCACTACGGCGAGCCCACCCGCTACGGTCATCCCGCGGGGCCCAAGACCCTGAGCATCGCCAGTATGGTGTGCGGCATCGCCTCCGTCATCATGGGGTGGCTGATGATTCCGCAACTCGCCGCGATCATCACCGGGCACCTGGCCCTCCGCCGCGAGCCCTCCGGAAAGGGCCTGTCCATCGCTGGCCTGGTGCTGGGCTACCTGTGCCTGCTGGGGTGGGGCGCCTTGTGGCTGCTGCTCATTGTCGGCCTGGTGCTCGCTGCGTCGGGCGGCACGAGCGGCACGTTCTAGGAGCCGCACACCTGCAAATGCCGCCGTGCCCGGCCTCCAAGCCAGCACCGCGGCCCGCCGGCCCCGGGCACCCGCCCCGGGGGCCGGCGTCGTACGTTATCTCTGTTCCCCGGCCCCCGCCTGCGCAGCCACAGGGACGGCGGCATTAGGGTAGATGGACTGCGCCGGGGCGCGGTTGGTGGCCTTGGCCCACGGGTAGTAGACAGCCAGGGTTGCCACGATCCCCACCAGCCAGGAAATGTCCGCGCCGCCCAGCAGCTTGGTGACGGGGCCGGTGTACAGCGCCTGCGCCAGGAACGGGATCTGGATGACGACGCCGATTCCATACGAAGCCAGGGCTGCCACGTTCCAGCGTCCGTAGCGTCCGTCCGGGTTGTAGAGCGCGGGGATGTCCAACCGGTCCCGCGAGATCTTGTAGTAGTCCACGAGGTTGATCACCGACCAGGGCGTGAACACCATGAGCAGCAAAAGGACGAAGTTCTTGAACAGGTTCAGGAAGTCCTTGCTGGCGAACAGGGCAATCAGGACGCTGGCTCCGATCACCGCGATGATAAAAGCAATGCGCACGCCGCGGGACACGGAGTCCCGGCGATTCACCGCCGTGCTGATGGTGATGCCGCACATGAAGGCGCCGTAGGCGTTCAGGCAGTTGACCGTCAGTTTCCCGGTGACGATCATCAGGTAGATGAAGACGGCGATCAGGCCGCCGCCGGCGAGGTCACCCATGTAGCCCACTTGGTTCTTCAGGAAATCGCCGCCGAGCTTGGCGGCCGACAGCCCGCCTGCCAGCGCACCCAGGGTCATGGCCCACTGGGCGCCGCCCACGGAGCCGGCAAAGGTGTACCAGAAAGTTTTCCGTTCGGAGGTGTCGGCGGGAAGGTAGCGCGAGTAGTCAGCCACGTAGGGGCCGAAGGTCAGCTGCCAACCGGCGCCGAGCGCGACGGCGGTCAGGAAGGTGGGCCATTCAAAGCCCTTGACCATCATCACCTGGCTGACGTCGAAGTGGGTGGTGACGGCCAGCGTCAGGTACAGGAAGCCGGCCAGGCCCAGCACCGTAGCGGCGCGTCCCAGCACGTGTATGTACTTGTAGCCCAGGATGGCCAGCAGGGCGGTGGCGGCTCCAAAGAGAAGGATTCCGACGGCGGGGGCATCAACGCCGAGCATGAGGTTGATGGCCTGTCCGGAGAGGACCGTCCCTGTGGAGGCGAACCCCACGTACATCAGGATGACCAGTGCCAGCGGGATCACCGCCCCGTAGACGCCGAACTGGGCCCGGCTGGAAATCATCTGCGGCAGCCCGAGCCTTGGTCCCTGGGCCGAGTGGAGCGCCATCACCGCACCGCCCAGGACGTTCCCCACGAGCAGGCCCATGATTGCCCAGAAGGCGTCAGCGCCGAACACCACCGCCAGGGCGCCGTCCACGATGGCGGTGATTTGGGCATTGGCGCCAAACCACAGGGTGAACTGCCCGCGCGGATGCCCGTACCGTTCGCCCGGCGGAATCATGTCGATCGATCGTGCCTCTACGGCTGTACTGCCTCCGGCCATGGCCAAGCTCCTCAATGATGAAAACGTAGGGTCCATCACACCGGAATCGGCCTCGCGGCAACACCGTTCATTGCGCAGCAGTGTCCGGGAAACCAGACACCCCGGCGTGTCGCTAGCAACACTCCCCTCCCGGTGGACGATTCCCCCGCAGATGACGGCGGGATTGGTCCGGTCGGCGGGGAGTAGCCGCGCCTCAGTGGCTTGCCTGGTGCTAGCGGAGCAGTTCCACGTCCGAGACAAGTTCAATGTGCGCCAGCATGGCCTTGGCCGCACCGTCTGCATCCTGGCCGCGGATCGCCTCGGCGATTTTCCGGTGGGACGCGAGCGACTGCTCCGGCCTGCCCGGCTGGCCCAGCGACTCCGTCCGCGTTTCCAGGATCATCTCCGCGATGAAGGCCATCAGCTGCGCGAGCACAGGGGAGTGGGCCGCGGCGGTAATGGCCTGGTGGAACAGCTCATCGCCCTGGGCGCCGCGGTCGCCGTCGCTGATTTCCCCGGCCATGACGTCCAGGGCGTTGTCGATAGCCTTCAGGTCCGCATCCGTGCGCCGTACGGCGGCGAGGGCGGCCAGCTTGCCTTCAAGGGTGCTGCGGGCTTCGACGATCTCCGGCAGCCTGCTCCGGTGCTCCCTCAGGCCCTTGATGACGGAGGCCACGCTGGGCCGGCGGGCCAGGACGGCACCGGTCCCGTGCTGCACGTCGATGACTCCGAGCACCTCCAGGGCCACAAGGGCCTGGGCCAGGGTGGCGCGGGAAACTCCCAACCGTTCGGCCAGGTCACGTTCAGCGGGAAGGAGATCGCCCGGCTTCAGCTGCGCGGACTCGATATAGGCGAGGATCTGCTCCACCAGCTGTTCATAAAGCCGAGGGCGCGTGACCCGTTCCAAACCTGCACGTGCCGTTTTCTCCACAGTTCCTCCTGAGGTTAACCAGGACCAGAATACCCCCCGTCACTATTGACAGATAGACTCACTCTCTAAGAGGCTAGTCCAGTGAGCCAGTAACTCACGTCACATTCTTTCTTTCCCCAATGGAGGACCAACGATGTCCGCTCCTGTCTTATCGATCATCATCCTCGCGGCGATGTTCCTGCTCGCCACCGTCCTGCCCCTCAACATGGGCGCCCTCGCCTTCGTGGGCGCGTTCCTGCTGGGCGCCGTGGTGCTGGGCATGTCCACCAACGAGATCCTGGCCAACTTCCCGGGCGGCCTTTTCCTCACGATTGTTGGGGTCACCTACCTGTTCGCTATCGCCCAGAACAACGGCACCATCGACCTGCTGGTGCGCGGCGCGGTCAAGCTGGTAGGGAGCCGCGTGGCCCTTATTCCCTGGGTGATGTTCGCGATCACCGCCGTCATCACGGCCGTCGGCGCATTGTCCCCGGCCGCCGTCGCCATCATCGCCCCGATCGCGCTGAGCTTCGCCGGGAAGTACAAGATCAGCCCGCTGCTCATGGGCATGATGGTGATCCATGGCGCCCAGGCCGGCGGGTTCTCCCCGATCGCCGTC
>JABFWC010000083.1 GCA_013362385.1 Pseudarthrobacter sp. | reverse complement strand
TTGCGGGCTTCCTCATGAGCTTCCAGCAGGCCATGAACGGCACCGCCACTGTGCACTACGGCACCCCGATTGCCGCGACCCTGGTCAACTTCATCGCCGGGTGTCTGGTGCTGTGGACGGTGCTGGGCATCAAGGTGGCCGTCGCCGGCCCGGGCAACCCGCTGCCGGGTGAGTGGTGGTACTACCTGGGCGGACCCATGGGTTGCGTCTTCATCGGCCTGGGCGCCCTGCTGGTCCGGACCCTCGGCGTCCTGGTCACTGGCCTGGGGATGATTGCCGGCCAGCTGCTGGGTTCGCTGGCGCTGGATGTGTTCCTCCCCGTCCCCGGCAGCGTCGTGGCCCTCCCCACGGTGCTGGGCACGGTCCTGACCCTGGCGGCCATCATCCTGGCCACCCTGCCCTGGCCGCGGGGCGCGCTGCGTCGATAACACCCGGGCGGGCGGCGGCCGGTAGGCTAGGACACGCAGCTTTTACGCATCCCTTCATCCGCCCCGCCCGGCTCCCGGACGTGCCTTACGGCCGGTAGCGCCCGGGGCCTGAAAACCGCGGACCGCACCCAGCGGCCCTGTAGAAATTGGAGTTACCCCCATGGCAGCAAAATCCGTTCTCGACCAGGTCATTTCCCTCTCCAAGCGGAGGGGCTTCGTGTTCCAGGCCGGTGAGATCTACGGAGGTTCGCGCTCTGCCTGGGACTACGGGCCCCTCGGTGCCGAGCTGAAGGAAAACATCAAGCGCCAGTGGTGGCAGTCCGTGGTCCGCGGCCGCGAGGACGTGGTGGGCCTGGACTCCTCCGTCATCCTGCCCCGCCAGGTGTGGGAAGCCTCCGGCCACGTGGAGGTCTTCTCCGACCCGCTGGTCGAGTGCCTGTCCTGCCACAAGCGCTACCGCGCGGACCACCTCGAGGAAGAGTATGAGGAAAAGAAAGGCCGTCCCGCAGAGAACGGCCTGAAGGACATCGTGTGCGCCAACTGCGGCACGCGCGGCCAATGGACTGAGCCGCAGGAATTCTCTGGCCTGCTCAAGACCTTCCTCGGCCCGGTGGCCAGCGAGGAGGGCCTGCACTACCTCCGCCCGGAAACGGCACAGGGCATCTTCGTGAACTTCAACAACGTGCTCACCACCTCCCGGAAGAAGCCGCCGTTCGGCATCGGCCAGATCGGCAAGTCCTTCCGCAACGAGATCACCCCCGGCAACTTCATCTTCCGCACCCGGCACGGACGAAGAGTGGCACGAGTACTGGATGAAGGAGCGCATGGCCTGGTACACAGGCCTGGGCATCCGCGAAGAGAACCTGCGCTTCTTCGAACACCCGAAGGAAAAGCTCAGCCACTACTCCAAGGGCACCACGGACATCGAGTACCGCTTCGGGTTCCAGGGCTCTGAATGGGGCGAGCTGGAAGGCATCGCCAACCGGACCGACTTCGACCTCTCCACCCACGCCAAGGCCTCCGGCACGGACCTGAGCTACTTCAACCAGGCCACCAACGAGCGCTACATCCCGTACGTCATCGAACCCGCGGCCGGCCTCACCCGTTCCTTCATGGCGTTCCTGATCGACGCCTACACCGAGGACGAGGCCCCCAACGCCAAGGGCGGCGTCGACGTGCGCACAGTGCTGAAGCTGGACCCGCGCCTGGCCCCGGTCAAGGCCGCGGTGCTGCCGCTGAGCCGCAACGAGGACCTGTCCCCGAAGGCGAAGGACCTCGGCGCCCAGCTGCGCAGGAACTGGAACATCGACTTCGACGACGCCGGCGCGATCGGCCGCCGCTACCGCCGCCAGGACGAGATCGGCACCCCGTTCTGCATCACGGTGGACTTCGACACCCTCGAGGACCAGGCCGTGACCATCCGCGAGCGGGACACCATGAGCCAGGAACGAGTCTCCCTGGACAAGGTGGAGGGCTACCTGGCCGCGCGGCTGATCGGCGCCTGAGCATGGCCATCGACTACCGCGAATGGCGGGACGGCGACGACCTCGCGCTGCTGGAAATCTGGGGCGACCCGGACACCGCCCAGGCCCGCCAGTTCCGCGGTGCCCTGGCACCGTCCTCCAACGGGAGGGACGGCACCCCGTGGCGGCGCTGCATCGTGGCCGAGGACGTCATTGACGGCGTAGGCATCCCCGTCGGCGCCGGCGTCGTCTACGAGGCGTCCCTGCACCCCGAACTGCTGTGGGCCTACGTCGAGGTGGCACGCGACCACCGCCGCGCGGGCATCGGCGCCACGCTGCTGACCATGCTGCGCCGCGAAGCCGCTGAGGCACCCTCGGGCGTCACGAAGCTGCGCGCCAAGGTGGAGCCGGGCACCGCCGGTGCCGCGTTCGCGGAGGCGTCCGGGCTCAAGCCCATCCAGCGTTCGCGACTGGTGGTCGTGGAACCCGGCGCCTTGAAGCTCCCGGTCTTCCCGGACAAGGACTACGGCGGCCGGCCAGTCAGCGGCGAAAACGCCGGCTCCGACGTCGTCATGGACCTCGCCACGGGCTCCGTCGAACTGACCGACGTCGTGGGGCGGTATTACACGTCCGTCCACACCTGGGACTCACCGGGCGTGCTGTCGGCGGGCCAGGTGCAGAGGCTGTTCCTGGACGAGCTCACCGGAGCCCATGGCGCCATCGTCCTGCGGGCGCAGCCCGAGTCGGCGTTCGGCGCCGGTGTGGCCCCGGGCAAGAAGGGCCGGATCCGTGCGTTCGCCGTCAGTTATGCGGCGGCGCATGCGTCAGATTCGGGCGCCGGACAGGGCCCTGCCGGGCAGGACGACGCCGCGCCGGGGGCACCCACCGACGTTTTCATCGGGCACGAGCCGTCACTGGCGGCCGACGATGCCGCCGAGGCCGTCCGCGACATCCTGGCGCTGATCGCGTACCAGCACCCGGTGATGCTGGAACTGGACGACTCCATGGCAGCCCTGCGCGCCGCCGTCGAGCCGTTGCTCGAGAACGGCAAGGCGCGCCTCGCCGCCGCGGAAACCCTCGTGGTCTCGGACTGACCCCCGTTCCACCCGACCAGGTAGCGCCAACGGCCGTTTTTACCCGTCAGAAAGGCAGGTGGCCGCTACTCAGTTGGGGGCGGGCTTCCTGGGCGGGGACCACGACGGCGGAGGCGTGCTGCGTCCCGCGCGTCCAGCAGTTGCCGCTCGGCGTCGCTGAGTGCGCCCCCGCCGAGGTGGGCGGGCATCCACCAAGCTCCCGGTTCAGGTTCCAGCGGGAAGTCGCCGATGCAGCGGTCGATTCCTGCTTGCAACCTGCCCCGCAGCATTTCGGTGGCTGCCTCCGCATCGACGTCCGGCTTCAACAGCAGGGGCGCGTCGACATGGACCTGGACCGGTGCCCGCCAGCCGCGGCGGACCGAGAACCCGTGGCCGCGGGTCAGCAGCCGGTGCCCGCCCCAGACCGAGACGGGAATGAGCGGGACCCCTGCTTCGGCGGCCATCCGGACCGCGCCGGTCCTGCAGCCGCGCACCGTATAGCTGCGGCTGACCCCGGCCTCGGGGAACACCGCGAGGTATTCGCCTGCCCGCAGCCGTGTAACCGCGGCAGCGTAGGCGTCGGAACGGTGGGAATAGTCCACCACCACGTGGCCGCTGGCGCTGATGGCAGGGCCTGCGAGCCAGTGGTCCGCTGCGCCCTGATGGACCAGGAACCGCAGCTGCGCCCTGGAGTGCCTGAACAGCAGCAGCTCGGCCACAGCGAAATCCAGGTAGCCGAAATGCGTGATGGCAAAGACTGCGCCCGTGCCGGGCAACGGTACGCGGAAGCCACGGTGCTGCACTGCGGGCGCGGGAAGGTTCTCCGTGCCGGTACTGCGCACGCGGACCTGGAAGACCCATTGCAGGAGTTGGGCAGCCCGGACCATCGACCGGTAGAAACGGTCGTTGGAAGCCGGACGCCAAGGCATGCGCTACAGGGTGACGTGGACCGACGATTCCGGCAACAGCCGCTCAAACGCGCGCGGCGGCCGGACGCCGGCCCCGGTACTTTCGGCGAAGGACTTGATAACAAATCCGGTGGTGAGTGTCTCCCACACCCGGATCCTGCGCAGCATGAAATGGCCGACGCCCTTAAGCGCCACGTATTGCATGCTTGCGGCGTCCGCCGCGGCGCGGCGCGCGAACGCGAGGGATTGCGCTGGGCTGGTCATATGGTCGGTGGTGCCGTGCACCACCAGGACCTTCCTGCCGGCGACACGGGCGGCAGGGGTTTCCGGTCCCAGCCAGGGGGCCAGGGCCACCACGGCGTCGACCTGCGGGTGGTCGGCGGCGCACACGGCGGTCAGGCCGCCCATGGAATGGCCCACCAGGAAGACCGGCACGCCCGGGTGCTGCTCCTCGATCCGCTGCAGCGCCCAGCGCGCATCCTGCAGGGCGGACATCTCCGACCCGTTCCAGCCGCGCACGCTGTTGCGCAGGGACCACACGGCCAGCCCGTGTTTCCCGCCGGCGCGGTGGAGCTGCCTGGCAAAGGGCACCATCCGGGCCGGGCTCAGGTGCCTGGCCTGAACCGGTTCCCGGCTGTGCGCCTTGCCGCCGTGGAGCACCAGCGCCACACCCCGGGTGGGCCCCGACGCCTCCAGCACGCTGAGCACCGGCTGGTGGGCGGGAGCAACCGGCAGGCGCCCGGCCGCCGCACCGCCCTGTGTTCCCGGCATGCCTGATGCATGCATTCCTGTTCCATGCATGCCAGTTCCGTCGTCGCCCATGCCCGGCACCTCCCCGTCCTGATGGTCCATTTATCAAACCCTATGGCGCCGCACGTAGAGTTCAATACATGAGGTTCAACTGCTGATGGGCGCGGGTCACTCCCACGCCTCCATTGACCATTCGGAGCCGACGCCCCAGGCGATGGCCGCGCGCAGGAAAGCCAACCGGATCCTCGCGGCGGTGCTCATACCGCTGGCGCTGCTCACCCTGGCGGGCATGGCCGCCTTGTGGCCCTCGGGCAGCAAGGAGGGGATCAAGCTCGCCAACCCGTACGCGGCGGCCCCGGGGGTGACCTTCGATACCGGGACCATCCGGAACGTCGTGACAGGGACCTGCATGCAGGGCAGTCAGCAAGGTTCCGCCCAAGGCCCTGGCCAACAAGACCCCGGCCAACAAAACCCCGGCCAGCAAGATTCCGGTCAGCAGGGTTCCGGTCAGCAGGGCACGGGGCAGCAGGGTTCGCAGTGCACCTTCGCCTTCACGGAACCGGACAAGGGCGGCAGCCCGGTCAAGGTGGTCATCAACCCGGACGTTGCCTCCTCCCACGGCGTCAAGCCGGGGGACCAGATCCGGTACCTGAACCTTTCGAACGCCCAGGGCGCGTCCGGGTCCATGGGCTCGCCCGCCTACATCTTCGTGGACTTCGTCCGCACCCTGCCCATCGTCCTGCTCGCCGTGCTCTACGCCGTGGTGGTCATCGCCGTCGCCCGGTGGCGGGGCCTGCGTGCCCTGATCGGCCTGGTGGGTGCCTACTTCGTGCTGGCCAGCTTCATGCTTCCCGGGCTCGTCGAGGGGAAGCCGCCACTGCTGCTGGCCCTGGTCGGTTCCATCGTGATCATGATCGGTGTGCTGTATTTCGCGCACGGGTTCTCCGCCCGGACCTCCACGGCGCTGCTGGGAACGATTTTCGGGCTAGGCATCACGGCGCTGCTGGCCGCCTGGGCCACCGACGCCGCCAACCTGGCCGGAGTGGGCAGCCACGATGCCGCCACGCTGGTCAACACCTCGTCCAACATCTCCATCTCCGGCGTGATCCTGTGCGGGCTGATCATCTCCGGACTCGGCGTATTGAATGATGTCACCATCACCCAGTCCTCAGCTGTATGGGAGCTCTATGAACTGGCGCCGGGCAGCAGCGCACGAAAGCTCTTCACCTCAGCGATGCGGATCGGCCGGGACCACATCGCGTCCACCGTGTACACCATTGCGTTCGCCTATGCCGGCGCCGCCCTTCCCATCCTGATCATCGTCATGCTTTACGACCGGCCGCTGATGGACACCCTCACCAGCGCCGAGCTGTCCGAGGAGGTGATCCGGACACTGGTGGGATCCATCGGACTGGTACTCGCCATCCCCGTCACTACCCTGATAGCCGTGCTGGTGGTCAAGGCCACGAGGATCGAGGCCACGGGGACAACGGCAGCGGCGCGCGCGGCCACCGGCCCGGAGCACGACGACGGCCACATCCATTCCGGCCACATTCATTCCGGGGACATCGCGGACACCGGGGCGCTCGCAGCAGCCGCGCTCGAGGAACGCAGCCGCCGCGCCGCCGTCGAGCCCTCGGCTGGCCCGGCCGGCCCG
>JABFWC010000160.1 GCA_013362385.1 Pseudarthrobacter sp. | reverse complement strand
GCGAACACGTCCGGCACCGTGTCGGCCCGGACGGTAGACAGCTGGGCTGACCCCCCTCGGCTAGGCTGGCCGCATGACCTCTCCAACTCCCGCCGCCCTGCTTGCTGAACTGCATAAGGCTGCCGACGCCCTGACAGCCGAGCTGGACCGCATTCCCGCCGATGGCGCCGCTGCACCCTCCGCCCTGCCGGGCTGGAGCCGAGGGCACGTGCTGGCGCACGTTACCGGCATCTGCGACGCCCTGGCGCGGCAGGTGGAGTACGGCCGCAACGGCAAGACGGTGGAGCTTTACGACGGCGGCATGGACGGACGCAACCGCGCCATCGACCTCGCCGCCGGGCACAGCCTTGCGCAGCACCGGGAGGACGTCGGTGCGTCGCTGCAGCGGGTGCTGGCGGCCTTTGGCGCGTTGGAAGCGGAGCAGTGGCAGACGCGGATCGCGTTCCGCAACGGCGTGATCTTCGACGCCGGGCTGGCGCTCTGGCGCGAACTCGTCATCCACACCTCGGACCTGGCCACCGGCCGGGGGCCGGAAACGTGGAGCAAGGAGCTCTGCTCGCACCTGTTCGACTTCCTTGCCGCCCGCGTTCCGGCCGCCGCCAGGTTCGTCCTGCAGCCCGTGGCCCTGCCGCCGCTGACCCTGGGCACCGGCGGCAGCACCGTCGTCGTCAGCGGCATGGTCACGGACATCGCGGCCTGGCTCGCCGGACGGGAACCCTCACTGGACAGCCTGCGCGCCTCCGCCGCCGGTGACAGCACGGACCTTCCCGAACTGCTGCCCTGGCCCTCGGCCATGCCCGCCGGCAAGTAGGGCTAGGCAGCTTCGCGGGCCAGCAGGCTTTCCTTGACCCGCAGGCCCCAGCGGAAGCCGCCCAGGGAACCGTCCGTGCGGATCACCCGGTGACAGGGGACGAAGAGGGCGGCCGCGTTGAAGGCGCAGGCGCTCGCCGCAGCCCGGACGGCACGCGGATTTCCGGCAAGGGCCGCGTACTCGCTGTAGGTGACCGGGAACCCCGGCTTGACCTCGCGCAGGACGTCCCACGCGTGGGCGCGGAACGGCCCGGAGCGCTGAAGTACGGGAACGGCCATCGCTGGTGCGGGGTCGCCGGAATAAAACGATTCGACGGCGGACGAGATGGTGCCAAGGTCCGGCACCTCTTCGATGGTGTCCGGGCGCAGGCCGGGATGGATCTGGCCGGTCAGCTGCGCCAGGCCTGCCGTCCAGCCCGACGCCAGGACCACGCCGTCGCTGGCGAGGATGGTGAACGGTCCGTCCGGGGTGGACATTTCCAACAGTTGCGCTTTCATGGCATCCCTTTCGCGGGAACGGTCTTTTCGGAAGTCTTGCGCGGCCGGGCTGCTGCCCGCCAAAGGTGCATCGTGGCGTAGGACCGCCAAGGGCTGGCTTCCCGGAAGTCCGGGCTGAAGGCGTGTACCCCATTATCGAGGGCACGGATGCCGTTGCGCACCGCGGCATCGTTGGCAAGGAAGATGTCCGGGGCGCCAAGGATTCGCATCGCTACGTATCCCACCGTCCAGGGCCCCACCCCGGGTAGGGGCATCAGCGCAGCTGTGAGCCCGGGCAGGTCGCTGCCGTATCCGAAGTCGAGCCGGCCTGACGCCATGGCTGCCGCAGCCTGCAGCAGCGATTCCGTCCTGCGGCGGGGACCGCGCAGCAGATGGGCAGCGCCGGCTATTTCCTCAGGGGCGGGAAACAACCGGTCCAGGCCGTCCCCGGGAACGCTGCTGGGACTGCCGGCTGCGGCCAGGCGGGCCAGGGCCGTCCGCGCGGCGGCCACTGTGACCTGCTGCCCCACCATGGCACGGATCAGCAGTTCCTGCGGATCCACGGCCCCGGGCAGCCTCATGCCCGGCGCCTGCGCCACCGAGGCGGCAAGTCGGCCGTCGGCTGCCAGGACCGAATCGATGGCCTCCGGATCGGCGTCGAGGTCGAACAGCCTGCGGACGCGGCTGAGCAGTGCCGGAAGGTCGCGCAGGTCCACCGCACCGACGGTGAGGGTCAGCGGCCGCCCCCGCGCGCCGTCGTCGTACTCCACGCGGAACCTGGCGTCGCCGTGCGGGAGCCGCAGGGTCCGGGCGTAGGAAGTGGGCGTGCCGTCCTCGATGCCGGGGAGGGCGCGGTCGGCGAGGAAGGTGAAGATTCCGGGTTCGAACGGCGCCCGGTAGGGCAGGCTGAGCACCAGGGAGGTGCTCGAGGCCCCGTCCTTCCGGTACGGGGTTCGGTGGTGAGTGGTGCTGCGGAGGGCTGTGGGCGTCATGCCGAACACCTCTGCGATGGTGTCGTTGAACTGCCGCACGCTGTTGAAGCCGGCGGCGAAGGCGATGTCAGCGAGCCTCATCGGCGTCGACACCAGCAGCGTCCGCGCGGTCTGGGCCCTGCCCGCCCGGGCCAGCGACAGGGGACCGGCACCGAGTTCCTGGGTCAGGATCCGGTTCAGCTGCCGGGGAGAATAGCCCAGTCGTGCGGCCAGGCCTGCTACGCCGTCCCTGTTGATAACGCCGTCATTGATCAGCCGCATCGCGCGTCCGGCGATGTCCTGCCGCACATTCCAGGCCGGTGTACCCGGTACGGCCTCGGGCAGGCAGCGCTTGCAGGCGCGGTACCCGGCGTCGTGGGCCGCGGCGGAGGTCTCGTAGAACGTGACGTTCGATGCCTTCGGGGTCCGGGCGGGGCACGACGGCCGGCAGTAGATCCCGGTGGTCCGGACGGCTGTGTAGAACTGGCCGTCGAAGCGGGGATCCCGGGCGTCGATGGCCCGGTAGCGCTGCCAGAAGTCCATTCCTCCATCCTGCCAGCCTGCAGCGACTGCTTCTAGCGGAAATCGGACATGGCTGCGGTGCGCGGGGTGGGCCCCCTGCCTCTTCCGTGGACAGGCGGATGAAAGCTGCGGCGGCCGGGTAAGGTCAACCAATGAACCAAAGTCCCCTGCCAGCCGGTCCCCAGCTGCGGGAGTTCCTCTCGGGAGACGCCCGCGAGCTTGCCCCGTTGCTGCTGGGCGCCGTGCTGACCCATGAATCACGGGACGGCGTGGTCTCCGTGCGGCTCACCGAAGTGGAGGCCTACCTCGGGCCCGAGGATTCGCTGCACCCGGATCCTGGCTCGCACACCTACCGCGGCCCCACCCCACGCAACGCCCCCATGTTCGGTCCCGCCGGCCATCTCTATGTCTACTTCACCTACGGCATGCACCACTGCACCAACATCGTGTGCGGCCCTGAGGGCGTGGCCTCCGCCCTCCTGCTGCGCGCCGGGGAGATCGTGGACGGGCTCGGGCTGGCACAGCTGCGGCGCCCGACGTCGAAAAGTCCCGCCGACCTTGCCAGCGGTCCGGCGCGCCTGGCCAAGGCGCTGGGACTGACGACGGCGGACAGCGGCCGCGATGCTCTGGCCCCGCCTTTCGCGCTGGAGCTTCCGTCCGTCCCCGCCGGTCCCGTCAGCTCGGGTCCGCGGGTCGGCGTGGCGGGCGCCGGGGGATCGGAGCAGTACGCGTGGCGGTTCTGGCTCACCGGCGAGCCCACGGTGTCCCAATACAAGGCCGCGAAGCCGCGGGCCCGGCGGCAGGCGGCCGCCGCGCCGCCGGGCACCGCCACGTTTGACCAGCGTTAATGGAAATGGTTGTAGAATGGACGGTCTGTCTTTCGCGATAGGGGAACGTTGATGCACGACGCCGAATTGGCCCACGAACGGGAGTATGTAGCCGGCCTGTATGCCCGGCTGGAAGAGCTCCGCGAGGAGAAGCGCCGCCAGTTGGCGCAGGTCCGCCGGGCCGGAGCCGTGGGCACCATGCAGAACGTTTCCGAACGCGACGCGTTCGCCGCCCTGTATGAGGACCGCCTGGCGCAGCTGGACGCCGTGGACGACCGCCTGGTGTTCGGCCGCCTGGACCTGGACTCGGGTGAAGCGCAGTACATCGGCCGCATCGGCCTGACCACCGAGGACCTGCAGCGCCTGATGGTGGACTGGCGTGCGCCCGAAGCCGGACATTTCTACCAGGCCACCGCCTTCGACCGGCAGGGCGTACGCCGCCGCCGGCACCTGATCCTGCAGGGGCGGGACGTCAAGGCCATCGAGGACGACGTCCTGGACGCGGCGATGCTCACCGACGACGAGTCGCTCCAGGGCGAGGGCGCCCTGCTGGCGGCGCTGAACTCCAAGCGGACCGGCCGCATGTCGGACATCGTCAGCACCATCCAATCAGAGCAGGACCGCATCATCCGGTCCTCCATCTCCGGCGCCGTCGTGGTCCAGGGCGGACCCGGCACCGGCAAGACGGCCGTGGCGCTGCACCGTGCCGCCTACCTGCTGTACACCCACCGGGACCGGCTCAAGAGCGCGGGCGTGCTGCTGGTGGGCCCGTCGTCGTCGTTCATGAAGTACATCGAACGGGTGCTGCCCTCATTGGGCGAGACCGGCGTCGTCATGGCCAGCCTTGGCCGGCTGATGCCCGGCATCCAGGCCGTTCCGGAAGCCGACCCCGACGTCGCTGCCCTCAAGGGCAAGCTGGAGATGGCCGCCATCGTGGCCAATGCTGTGTCCAACCGGATGCGTGTCCCTGCCCGCAACCAGATCCTCGAGGTGGACGGCCGCAAGCTGACCCTCACCCCCAAGCAGGTCCGCCGCGCCCGCGAACGCGCGCGCTCCACGGGCAAGCCCTACAACGAGGCCCGTGTCACGTTCGTCAAGATCCTGCTCCGGGAGCTGACGGAACAGATGACCGAACTCGTCGAGGCCGGGAACATCGGCAACAATGCCGACCGTTCCTACCTTGCCGAGGACGTACGGACGGCCCGGGACGTGCGGATCGCGCTCAATCTCTGCTGGATGCCCATGACGCCGGAGAAGCTGATCTCCGACCTCTTCAGCAAGCCGGGAGTGCTCGAATTCTGCACCCCCGGCTTCACCCCCGCCGAGCGTGCGCTGCTGCTGCGCCCGGCCGACGCGCCTTGGACTGAATCCGACGTCCCGCTGCTGGATGAGGCCGCCGAGCTGCTGGGCGAGCTGGACCCCGCCGCCGGACGCGGCCTGGCCCAGCAGGAGCACGACCGTGCCCGGGACCTGGCCAACGCCAAGCAGACCCTGGTCAACATGGAGGCCGCCGGAGTGGACCCGCTCATGTCCGCCGAAGAGCTGGCCGAGCAGAACCGGGAGCAGGAAGCACGGCAGACCGCCGCCGAACGGGCAACCAGCGACCGCACCTGGGCCTTCGGGCACATTGTGGTGGATGAGGCCCAGGAACTGTCGCCCATGCAGTGGCGGCTGCTGGTGCGCCGCTGCCCGCTGAAGTCCTTCACCATCGTCGGCGACATTGCCCAGACCAGTTCCGTTGCCGGTGCCAACTCCTGGCAGGGGGCCCTGGCCCCGATGTTCGGCGACCGGTGGCAGCTGGAGGAATTGACCGTCAACTACCGCACGCCCTCGCAAATCGCGGAGGCAGCGGTCCGGATGGCCAACGCCGCCGGGCTGGTGGTTTCCGCGCCTAAGGCAGTCCGGGAGGGGCGCTGGGAGCCCATCATCGACGAAGTATCGGCCGGCGGTATCGTGGACCGGCTCGTTGAGGTCCTCCCGCAGGAACTTGAAGCGCTCGACGGCGGCCTGCTCGCCGTGATTGCCGACGGTGACCTGCTGCCCGAGGCCACCGCAGCCCTGCGTGCCGTGTATGGGCGCCGGATTGGCAGTGGGGCGGGCAGCTACGAACAGGACATTGTGGTGATCAGCCCCCGTGAGGCGAAGGGCCTGGAGTTCGACGGCGTGGTGGTGCTGGAACCGTCAGCAATGCTCAACCACGAACACGGCAAGGTGGGGGACCTTTACGTCGCCATGACCCGCGCCACCCAGCGGCTGCGGCTGATTGCGGCGGAACCGGTACCGGCCGGGATTGCCGGCTGACAGGGCCTTCGGCGTTACTGCTAACTTAGGAAGCGTGCCAGAACTGAACAACCTCGAACCGCAGCGCAACGACCCCACTTTCGCCAACATTTGGCAGGAACTGAAGTGGCGTGGGCTGGTCCATGTCTCCACCGACGAAGCAGAGCTGGAAAAGCTCCTCGCCAACGGGCCGGTCACCTACTATTGCGGCTTCGACCCCACTGCGCCGAGCCTGCACCTGGGCAACCTGGTCCAGCTGCTGGTCATGCGCCGCCTCCAGCTTGCCGGCCACAAGCCGCTGGGTCTGGTGGGCGGCTCCACCGGAATGATCGGCGATCCACGTCCGACGGCGGAACGCACCTTGAATCCCAAGGACACAGTGGCGGAGTGGGTG
>JABFWC010000251.1 GCA_013362385.1 Pseudarthrobacter sp. | reverse complement strand
GGACTCCTCGGTGTCCACCAGGAGTTGGGTAACCCCCGCGGCTTTGAGCTGGTGCTGGGTGCCGCGGATGATGTCGAAGTAGAACGGGTTGGTGATGTCGGGAACCAAAACGGCCACGGCGTTGGTCCGCCCTGAGCTGAGCCCCCGCGCCTGCGAGCTTGGCACGTAGTTCAGTTCCGCCGCCGCTTCTTCGATCCGTGCCCGGGTACGTGGGTTCACCCGGTCCGGGCGGGCGAGGGCCCGTGAGACCGTGGACGTGGCAACCCCGGCCAGCTCCGCCACGTCCCGGATCGTGGGCGGCCGGTCCCGCCTCGGCGCCCGGCGGGGGCCAGCCCCGGCGGGGGCTTCGGTTGCTGGGTCTGCCATTACTGCGGGGCCTTTCCTTGCCGACCGGATGATCCCGGCCATGGGGGTATCCGTGGCGTTGCCGCCCGGATACCTGATCCATCAATCTGAGCATTTGTGGCAACTTTTGGCAACCGCTTGCCACGTGCTTGCCAACTTCCTAGACTGACTTTCGAGTCGCCTGCAGTGATTTCCGCCACAAGACGGATGTGGCCATGTGGGTGTCCTAGAGGAGAAAAACAATGAGGTTTAAATCGACTACTGGGCTTGCGGCGATAGTCACGGCTGCAGCGCTCGCCTTGACCGGTTGCGGATCGGGCTCCGGGAACGGCGGGGGCTCCACCAGTTCAGACGGCAAAGTGGACGGGACGGGCAAGACCCTCAACGTCCTGGTGGGCGTCCTGAGCCAGTACCCGGAACAGCAGAAGCAGTGGCAGAGCGACATCGCAGCCAAGTTCAAAGCCGAAACCGGCGCCGATGTGAAGTTCGAAACCTTCGCCTCCGCCAACGATGAGCTCACCCGCATCCAGACCTCCGTGGTCTCCGGCCAGGGCCCGGACGTTTACGGACTCGGCACCACCTTCACTCCCACGGCCTACGCCACCAAGGCATTTGTCACCCTCTCGGACGACGACTGGAAGAAAGTGGGCGGCAAAGACCGCTTCAACCCTGCCGCACTCGGCATCTCCGGGCCGGACAAGGACCACCAGGCCGGCATTCCCTTCGTCAGCCGCCCGTTCGTGATGGCCTACAATAAGGACCTGCTGGCCGCCGCAGGCATCGACAAGCCCGCCACCAGCTGGGACGAACTGGCAGCCCAGGCCAAGAAGATGACCAACGGCGACACCTACGGCATCGCCACCGGCTACAAGGACAACTTCGATCCCTGGAAGTTCATCTGGGCCATGTCCGTCCAGGCCGGGAACCCGCTGGTTGACGGCAACAAGCTCAAGATGGACGACCCCACCGTCAAGAAGGCCTACCAGACCTACTTCGGCTGGCTGACCAACGACAAAGTGGTGGACCCCGCAGCGGTGGGCTGGAGCAACAGCAACGCAGTGGCAGCCTTTGCCAGTGGCAAGGCCGGCTACCTGATGATGACCACGTCCAGCTCCATCCCCACGCTGGACAAGTCCGCCATTGCAGGCAAGTACGAGTACACCCTGATGCCCACCATCGCCCCCGGTGAGACGAAGTCCAAGTCCGACGGCGATGCCGCCAGCATCCTTTCCGGCGACAACCTCGTGGTGGCTGACTACTCCAAGCAGAAGGACCTCGCCTTCGCCTACATCAAGCTGATCACCTCCAAGGAAGAGCAGCTGAACTACCAGAAGACCTTCGGTGACCTCCCGGCCAACGGTGACGCCCTGAAGGAACTGGCCGGAAATGCGAAGCTCAAGCCAATTACGGACGCTGCCGCCAAGTCCAAGGCCACGCCGTTCACCGGTGCCTGGGGCGACATCCAGCTCGGCCTCCTCAACGTCACCGTCCAGTCCGTTCCGGACCTGGCCGCCGGGAAGGTGGACGAGGCAGCCCTCGACTCAAGGATCAAGGACGCCCAGAACAAGGGCCAGGCTTCCCTGGACCGGGCTTCCAAAGGATAAGTTCCGATGTCAACCGACGCCCCTCATGAAGTCCGGCCTGCGGCGGATACTGCCGCAGGCCGGGCGCCCCGGAAAGCCGACGACGCCGGGCAGCCCGCCCACAAGGGCGGCCTGCGCCGCAAGGGCCTGAGCGAACGCAACCGCCCGCTGTGGATGCTCATTCCCGGCGGGGCCCTGATGATCATCATCATCGTGGTCCCGCTCCTGCTGGGCATCTACATGTCGGTCCTCAACCTGGACCAATACACCCTGCGGAAGTGGATCAGCGCACCGCTCATCGGAGCCGAGAACTTCGTCGAAGCGGTCACGGATTCGCCCCTGCTGCACGCAGTCTGGCTCAGCGTCAGCTACTCGTTGCTGGCCATGGTGGTGACCCTGCCGCTGGGCATCGCCGCCGCGGTGGCCACGCAGAATGCCTTCAAGGGCCGCGCAGTAATCCGCTCGGTCTTCCTCATCCCGTACGTCCTGCCGTCCTTCGTTGTGGCCACCGTCTGGCGGACCATGCTCCAGCCCGGCGGAATCGTGGATGAAGCCTTGGCCACCGTGGGTATCCACGTGGGGCTGTGGCTCAACGGGCCGCAGACCTTTTGGACGCTGGTCCTGGTCCAGATCTGGGCCTCCTGGCCGTTCATCTACCTGTTGGCGCTTTCCGGCCTGCAGTCGGTGGACCACGAAGTACACGAAGCCTCGGCCCTGGACGGGGCACTGTGGTGGAACAAGCTGCGGTACGTGATCTTCCCGTATCTGAAAGGCCCGCTGTCGCTGGCCTTCCTGATCGGGATGCTGCATCACATCAACAACTTCACCCTCCCGTTCGTGTTGTTCGGCGTCCCCGCCCCGGCCGACGTCGAGGTCCTGCCCATCCTGACCTACGTCACGAGTTTCCAGAGCTTCCGCTTTGGCTTGAGCGCCGCAATGGCGTTCATTTCCCTGGTGCTCATCGCCATCCCGCTGTTCGTCTACCTCCGTGCCGTCAAGCTTGACGACGCCGAAACACCTGGAGCAAAGAAATGAGCACCACGACAGCCTCCCGGCGGAGCGCGCCAACCGTGGAAGTCGATCGTCCGGGTTCGCACCGGCAGCACGAGGTGCTGCGCCTGCTCCCGAACCCGCTGCTGATCTTCGTCCTGGTGTTCCTCGGCGCCCTGGTCCTGATCCCCGTGCTGTACATCTTCCTGGCTTCGGTGAACTCGGACATCGGAGTGGCCAACGGCGAGTTCTGGCCCTCGACGGTCACGTTCGAGAACTACTCGAAGATCTGGACCAGCGTGGGCCTGGCCACCGGCCTCACCAACAGCGTCCTGGTGGCAGGGGCAACGGCAGTCGTCTCTGCCGCGATGTCAGTTTCCACTGCCTTCGTCCTGGTCCGCTACAGCTTCCGCGGCCGGCTGAGCATCCTCCGCGGCCTCCTCGCCCTGCAGTCCGTTCCCGGAACCCTCATGGTGCTGCCGGTCTTCGTCCTGTTTTCCTCGGCCGCGACCTACCTCGGCATCCAGGTCATCGGAACACAGTGGGGCCTGTTCGTCACCTACCTGACCTTCGCGATGCCGTTCTCCACGTGGGTGATGGTTACCTACCTCCGCGGGCTTCCCAAGGAACTGGAAGAGGCGGCAAGGATCGACGGCGCGTCCAACCTCGGAGTGCTGTTCCGCATCATCCTGCCGCTGAGCTGGCCCG
This sequence comes from Pseudarthrobacter sp., assembly GCA_013362385.1. GTDB lineage: Bacteria > Actinomycetota > Actinomycetes > Actinomycetales > Micrococcaceae > Arthrobacter. The sequence goes on along the minus strand of JABFWC010000251.1, from coordinate 2,731 downwards.
GCATCGTCGTCTCCGGCATCTTCGCGTTCCTGCTCGGCTGGAACGACGTGCTGTTCGCCTCGGTGATGACCCGACCCGAAAGCCAGACCGCCGCCGTCGCCCTCCAGATCTTCGGCGCTTCCCAGGAAGGCGGCGCCATCCCGTACTACGGCCAGATGATGGCGGCGGCACTGGTCTGCGCCGCACCGGTGGTCATTCTCTACCTGATTTTCCAGCGTTACCTAGTAGGCGGGCTGACCGCCGGAGGAGTTAAATAACCATGGTTTCGACCCCCCAGGTCACCTGGCAGCTGTCAGGCTTCGGCGACGAGATCGACGACGACCCCGCTATCCAGATCGCAGTCCTGCAGGCCCTCGGCGCCAACCACATCGAGGTCCGCAGCGCATGGGGAACCAACATCGTGGACCTCAGCGACGAACAGCTCCAGGCCCTCGCCGCCCTGCTCGCGGAGAAGGAGATGAAAGTCTCGGCCATCGCTTCGCCCATCGGGAAGGTGGACGTCAGCCTGCCCGTGGAACACGAGGTGGAGCGGCTGCGCCGGGCCGTTAACGCCGCCAAGGTGCTGGACGCGAAGTACATCCGCATCTTCTCGTTCTACTACGGCGAATCGGTGCAGGTGGAAAGCATCCGGGACGACGTCATGGAACGCATGCGCGCCTTGGCCGATGTTGCCGAGGAAGCGGGCGTGATCCTGCTGCATGAAAATGAGAAGGATATCTTCGGGGACACCCCCGACCGTGTCCTGGACATCATCGAGACCGTCAACTCGCCCGCCTTGAAGGTGGCCTGGGACGCGGCGAACTTCGTCCAGGTGGGAGTGAAGCCCTTCGACGAGGGCTACGCGAAACTCCGCCCGCACCTGGAGTACCTGCAGGTCAAGGACGCCCTCTTTTCCAACGGCCATGTGACACCGGCGGGGGAAGGCGACGGCGACCTGCTCAAGACCGTGGAGGCCCTCAAGTCCGACGGGTATGTGGGCTTCGCGTCCCTGGAGCCGCACCTGGCGGGCGCCCACGGCCTGGGTGGCTTCTCAGGGCCCACCGCCTTCGGCATCGCAGCACGCGCCTTCGCAAAAGTCACCGCAGAAGCAGGAGTCCAGACAGCATGACCACCTTGAACGTAGCCATCACCGGATGCGGAACCATCGGCCGCACCCACGCCGTCGCCCTCCGCGAGTTCCCGGACGTCCGCATAGTTGCCCTGGTCGACGCCATTCCGGCGGCCGCCGAAGCGCTCGCTGATTTCATCGAACAGCAGGGCGGGGACCGGCCCGCGCTTTACACCACGCAGGCGGAGGCTTTCGCCGCCGAGGACATCCACCTCGTCGCCCTGGCCACGCCAAGCGGCCTGCACATCCAGCAGAGCCTGGAAGTCCTGGCGGCGGGCAAGCACGTGGTGATCGAAAAGCCCCTCGACGTCGACCTCAGCCGTGCCCAGGAAATCGAAGCCGCCGCGAAGGAAGCAGCCGCCAAGGGCATCGTCGCCTCCGTCATCAGCCAGCACCGGTTCGACCAGGCCAGCGTCGCCGTCTCCAACGCCATCGCCGACGGCCGCTTCGGCAGGCTGACGTCGGCCATCGCCTCCGTGGCATGGTGGCGCAGCCAGGGCTACTACGACTCCGGCGACTGGCGCGGCACCTGGGCCATGGACGGGGGAGGGTCACTCATGAACCAGGGCGTCCACACCGTGGACCTCCTCCTGTGGTTCATGGGACGGCCGGTGGAGATCTTCGCGCACACCGCCCGGCTCGCCCACGAACGGATCGAGGTGGAGGACACGGCCGTGGCCACCGTCACCTTCGAAAACGGCGGCCTGGCAGTTTTGCACGCCACCACGGCCGCCTACCCGGGCCTGACCGTCCGCGTGCAGCTGATGGGATCCGACGGTTCGGCCGTGGTGGACAACGACCGCCTGGAGTACTTCCACAGCAAGGACGCCGGCGGCGAGTCCGCGGACATGGGCCTCCAGGGCGGCGGCAACCAGGCGGAACAGGAACTGGCCAAGTACCCGGAGGAGGACTACAAGGCGGCCGACCCGACCGTTTACCCCGCAGGCCACGTCCGGCAGTACCGGGACATCCTGGCAGCCATTGCGGGTGGAACGCAGCCCGGCGTCACCGTCGGCGACGCCGTCAACGCGCTCGCCGCGGTGCGCTCCGTATACGTCTCGGCCACCCTCGGCCAGCCCGTCCTGTTCGAGGATGTCCTGGCCGGCAAATACAACGACCTCGAAGTCCGCACCGGCAGCACACCGGCAGAAAGCGCCTGAACCGATGAAGTTCTCAGTATTTACAGCATCAACCCCCGAATGGACCCCCGAAGAGGCCGTGGAACACCTCGCCGCCCAGGGCTGGGACGGCATCGAATGGCGCATCACCGACCAGCCGGACGCAGCGAAGCCGGGCTTCTGGGCCGGCAACAAGGCAACAGTCCCGCTCACGGGGATGGAAGAGAACCTGCAGCGCATCGCGGCGATCACGCGCGACGCCGGCCTGGAGTTCTCCGGCGTCGGCGGGTACGCGCGGTGCGACAACCACGCGGATGTGGACCGCATGCTCGCCGCCACCGCAGCACTGGGCGCGGGCCAGGTCCGCGTAACCACGCCGCCGCTTGGGACCGCGGCATGGGGCAACGAACCCGCCAGCGGCAAGCCCTACCCGGAACTCTTCGAAGCTGCCCGCCGGGACTTTGAGTGGATTGCCGAACGTGCCGCCCACCACGGGGTGAAGGCC
>JABFWC010000291.1 GCA_013362385.1 Pseudarthrobacter sp. | reverse complement strand
GGTGCCCGCTATCCCCGCGGATTGGCATGCCGGCACGGACCGGGAAACCCCGCCCTGGTGGCTTGCCGTCACGCTGGCCGCCACCGTGTTGCTGCTGGTGCTGAGCTACTGGCCGCTGCGGAACCTGTTCTCCCGCCGCCAGCTGATGAACGCCAGCTTCAACCGCTGGCAGCTGGTCAACACCTACGGCGCCTTCGGGACGGTGACCAAGCAGCGGATCGAGATCGTCGTGGCGGGCACGCTCGATGAAGACCCCGACGAGGCGTCGGACTGGCGGGAGTACGGCTTCAAGGGAAAGCCCGGCGACGTGCGGCGGCTCCCGCGGCAATGGGCGCCTTACCACCTGCGGCTGGACTGGCTGATGTGGTTCCTGCCCCTGCGCACCGTGCACGAGGAATGGTTCTATGCGTTCCTCGGCAAGCTGCTGGAGGCGGACCGGCAGGTCCTGCGGCTGCTCCGGGATGACCCGTTCGACGGCGAGGCCCCCCGTTGGGTGCGCGTGCGCAGCTTCCACTACCGCTTCGCCACCCGCAAGGAATTCCGGGAAACGGGCAACCGCTGGGTGCGCACGCTGCTGCACGAGCCGATCCCGCCGTCGTCGCTGCGCCGCTCCGGGCGGCGGCTGGGGTGACGGCCCCTAACCCATCCCCTGGGCCCTGCGGATGATCTCCTGGGCGTGCTTGAGGATCGGTCCGTCGATCATTTTTCCCTCGTACCGGAACACGCCTGATCCGGCTGCTTCGGCAGCGTCCAGGAGGGCGGTGGCGGCGGCGACCTCCTCCCCGGAGGGCGCGTAGGCCTTGCGGACGACGGCAGCCTGGCTGGGATGGATGCACGCCTTGGAACTGAACCCCGAGGCCACGGCGTCGGCAGCTTCCTCCGCCAGCCCGTCAAGGTCCGGGATGTTGGTGTAGACCGCGTCCACCGCTTCCTTGCCGAAGGCCCGGGCGGCCAGCAGGACGGACGAACGGGCGTGCAGCGCGACGGCCCGGTAGCCGCCGTCGTCCTTCCTGCTGGAGGTGCCGCCGAGCGTTGCCAGCAGGTCCTCGGCGCCCCACATCAGGCCCACGACATTGGGGGCGGCGGCGATGGCCGGGGCGTTCAGCACGCCCAGCGCCGTTTCACAGAGCGCGATCACCTGGTAGCCCTCCAGGGCCTTCAGCTGCTCCGCGCTCTCCGCCTTGGCCAGCATCACCGTGCGGTAGGGCGTGTGCGCCAGGCAGTGCAGGTCCTTTTCGAAGTCCTCGGTACCCACTGGATTGACCCTGACGATGGTGCAGCTGGGCTCAAGTTCCGGTTCCACGCCGGTGGTCCCCAACTGGGCCAGGATCGCTCCGCGGGCGCGCTGCTTGTCCGCCGGCGCCACGGCGTCTTCAAGGTCCAGGATCACGGCGTCCGCCCGGGCGGCAGCTTTCTGGTAGCGCTCGGGACGGTCAGCGGGGCAGAACAGCAGGGCGGGGCCCATCACAAAGGTCATAAGGCTATTCTCCGGTCTTTTGGCTCTTCCGCGCGTCCCTGTGGGCCTACCGTGTCCACATCAGGCAGCTGCGGGTGGCACGGGCCACCACCGTACCGTCCTGGTTGTGCCCGGTGTGCTCCATGGTCACGATGCCCTGGCCGGGCCGCGAGGCCGAAAGCCGCTTCCCCGTAATGGCCGTTTCCGTGTAGAGGGTGTCGCCGTGGAAGAGGGGGTGCGGGAAGGAGACGTCGGTCAGGCCGAGCTGGGCGATGATGGTCCCCTGGGTCAGCTGGGTGACGGACTGTCCCACCATGGTGGCCAGGGTGAACATGGAGTTGACCAGCCGCCGGCCGAAGGGCTGCCCGGCGCTCCAGGCCGCGTCCAGGTGCAGGGCCTGGGTGTTCATGGTGAGGGTGGTGTTCAGGACGTTGTCGGTTTCGGTCTCTGTCCGGCCGGGCCGGTGTGCATAGATGACGCCTTCCTCCAGTTCGTCGAAGTACAGCCCGCGCTGCTCGATGACCCGGGGGCCGTCGTCGTCCTTCCCGGCGGCCGGGCCCGTGGAAACCGCGTCCGTCATACCGTCAGTTCCTGGTCTTCCTCGAACAGGTCGGCTCCGGTGGCTGCGGCCACGTCCTGCGCCGAAACGTTGGGCGCCAGTTCGCGCAGGACCAGGCGCGGGCCGGACTGGTCCTGGACAACGTCGATCACGGCGAGGTCGGTGATGATGCGGTCCACGCACCCCTTCCCCGTCAGCGGCAGCGAGCACTCGCGGACGATCTTGGGGTTGCCGCTGCGGTCCACGTGCTCCATCATCACGATCACCTTCTTGGCACCGAACACCAGGTCCATCGCCCCGCCCATGCCCTTGACCATCTTGCCGGGAATCATCCAGTTGGCGAGGTCGCCGTTCTGGGCCACCTCCATGGCGCCCAGGACGGCGACGTCCACATGGCCCCCGCGGATCATGCCGAAGGAGGATGCCGAGTCGAAGAAGGCCGCGCCCTTGTTCACCGTCACCGTTTCCTTGCCGGCGTTGATCAGGTCGGGGTCGACGGCGTCTTCGGCGGGATAGGGCCCGACGCCGAGGATCCCGTTTTCGGAGTGCAGCACCACTTCGACGCCGGCCGGGATGTAGTTGGGGATCAGGGTGGGCATCCCGATGCCGAGGTTCACGTACTGGCCGTTGTGGAGTTCCCTGGCCACCCGGGCCGCCAGCTCGTTGCGGGTCCAGCCTTTGGTTTCGGTCGTGTCCCTCCCGTCCCCGGGAGCGTCGTGCTGGGAGGCGGCGCGCCGGTATTCGGGCCGGACTGCTTCCGGGCGGGGTGCTTCAGGGCTGTTCGGATCCATCGCTATGCTCCTGCCTGCCGGGTGAGGGCCACCGTGCGCTTTTCGATCCTCTTCTCGCCGTTCCGGGCCAGGACCACCCGTTGGACGAAGATGCCGGGGGTGTGGATGTGCTCCGGGTCCAGCTCGCCGGGTTCAACGAGTTCTTCCACCTCGGCGATGGTGATGCGTCCGGCCATGGCGCACAGCGGGTTGAAGTTCATGGCGGTGGCGTGGAACACCAGGTTGCCGTGCCGGTCGCCCTTCCAGGCGTGCACCAGCCCGAAGTCGGGGGTGAGGGATTCTTCCAGGACATAGTCCACGCCCCCGAAGGACCGGACTTCCTTCGGGCCGGAGGCAACCGCGATGCCGCCGTGGGCGTCGTACTTCTGCGGCAGGCCGCCGTCGGACACCTGGGTGCCAACTCCGGCCTTGGTGTAGAAGGCCGGGATGCCGGCGCCGCCGGCCCGCAGCTTCTCCGCAAGGGTGCCCTGCGGGGTGAGGACCACCTCGAGCTCGCCGGCCAGGTACTGGCGCGCGAACTCCTTGTTCTCGCCCACATAGGAGCTGATGGTGCGGCGGATGCGGCCGTCGCGGAGCAGGATGCCAAGGCCCCAGTCGTCCACTCCGCAGTTGTTGCTGACGGTTTCCAGCCCGGAGGTGCCCGCACGGTGGAGGGCGTCGATCAGGGCCACAGGGATTCCGCAGAGGCCGAACCCGCCTACGGCCAGGGAGGCGCCGTCCGGGATGTCGGCGACGGCTTCGTCGGCGCTGGCAACAACCTTGTCAATCATCGGTGATCCTTTCAGGCCTGCTACAGTCCCAGTTCCCGGGCGATCAGCATCAGCTGGACCTCCGTGGTGCCCTCCCCCACTTCAAGGATCTTGGAGTCGCGGTAGTGGCGTGCCACGGTGAACTCGTTGATGAAGCCATAGCCGCCGAATACCTGGGTGGCATCCCGCGCGTTGTCCATGGCCGCCTCGCCTGCGACCATCTTAGCGATGGCCGCCTGGGTCTTGAACGGCTTCCCGGCGAGCATCCGCGCGGCGGCATCGTAGTAGGCCAGCCGCGCGGTGTGGGCCCTCGCTTCCATGCGCGCGATCTTGAAGGACACCGCCTGGTATTTGCCGATTTCCTGCCCGAAGGCACGCCGCTCCCTGGCGTATTTGACCGACAGGTCCACGCAGCCCTGGGCAGCGCCCGTGGCCAAGGCGGCGATGGCGATCCGGCCTTCGTCAAGGATGGACAGGAAGTTGGCGTAGCCGCGACCCCGTTCGCCGAGCAGGTTCGCTTCGGGGACACGGACATCCTTCAGCGTCAGGGGGTGCGTGTCGGACGCGTTCCAGCCCACCTTGTTGTACGGCTTCTCCGCCTTGAACCCGGGCGTGTCGGCAGGCACCAGGATGGTGGAGATTTCCTTCTGGACTGTTTCCTTTTGCCCTGCGCCGTCCTTTTGCCCTGTGCCGTCCTTTTGCCCTGTGCCGTCCTGGCGCTCTTTCTGCCCGGTAACGGCGGTGACGGTGACCAGGCGCGTGATGTCCGTGCCGGAGTTGGTGATGAATTCCTTGTTGCCGTTGATGACCCAGTGGCCGTCCTCGAGCCGGGCATGGGTCTTGGTGCCGCCGGCGTCCGACCCCGCCTCCGGTTCGGTGAGACCGAAGCCGGCGAGCGCCTGGCCGGACGCGAGCATGGGCAGCCATTCCTGTTTTTGCGCTTCCGTGCCGAAGCGGTAAACCGGCATGGCGCCGAGGGAAACGCCGGCCTCCAGTGTGATGGCAACGGACTGGTCAACACGGCCCAGCTGCTCCAGGGCGAGGGCAAGGGCAAAGTAGTCCCCGCCCATACCGCCATATTCCTCCGGGAACGGCAGGCCGAACAGGCCCATCTCGGCCATCTGCTTCACCACTTCGTAGGGGAAGCTGTGCTCTTCGTCGTGCTTGGCCGAAACCGGGGCCACAACGTTATCCGCTAAGTCGCGGACGGTGTCGCTGAGGTCCTGGTATTCCTCGGTAAGTTCAAAACCGGTCATGGTCAGGCTCCTTCAACCTTCGTTGTCCTGCGTGTCTGGATGCGCTTCCGCGCTGTGGGGGTGGATGGTGGCCAGCACCTGGTCGGCCTTCACGAGGTCCCCGGTACGTGCGCCGAGGTGCACGGTCCCTGCCAGCGGGGCGATGAGGTGGTGCTCCATCTTCATGGCCTCCACGGACACCAGGACCTCACCGGCCTCGACCGTGTCCCCGTCGCTGACCGGGACGGCCACCACGGTTCCCGGCATCGGCGAGCGCACCTCGGGGTCGGCGGAACCTTCCTCCCGCTGGACGGCGGCGAGCACGCGTTCCAGCCTGGCTTCGCGGCTGAGGATCTCCAGCCGGCAGGACCAGCCGTCGTTGCCGAGGAAGAGCCGGACGGGCATGCCGGGCAGGGCGTTGTCCCCCGGGGGCGCGGCCGCTCCGGGGAGGACCGGTGCCAGCCTGTACGTCCATCGTTGGCCGTCGAGGCTGAGTTCAACGCCTTGCCGGCTGGACCAGTGCAGCGACGCACTCCGGCGGGCACCGCCCTCGACGGCGACCACGGCTGCCTCTCCCGCGTTGAAACTGCCGCTGACCTGCACGGTGGCCGCACCGCCGTCGGGCGTTCCAACACTGATGCGCCGCGGCGCCGGGTCCCCGAGCCGCCAGCCGCTCCGGCCCTGCCATGGCCCGTTTTCCGGGGCGGGATTGTTCTGCGCTTCCATGCTGAGGGCATACAGCGCGGCCGCCACCAGCTCCGCTTCGCCCGTGCGCCGGAACTCCAATGCCGGCAGCTTCCGTTCGATCAGCCCGGTGTCCAGGTGCCCCGCCCGGACGTCGGGGTCGTTGAGCAGCAGCCGCAGGTATTCGACGTTGGTGTCGATGCCGAGTGCTGTGTAGCCGGCCAGCGCCGTGTCCAGGGCGGCGAGTGCGGCCGGCCGGTCAGCGCCCCAGGCGATCACCTTGGAGATCATGGGGTCGTAGTTGGCCGAGAGCTCCAGCCCTTCGATCAGGGAGGAATCCACCCTGACGCGCCCCTCCGTTCCCTGGGGCAGCTCGTCAAGCACCAGCACCGTTCCGGTGGAGGGGAGGAAGTTCTTCTCCGGCACCTCCGCGTAGACCCGGGCCTCCACGGCGTGGCCGGAGAGCTCGACGGCGGCCTGCCGCACCGTCAGTTCCGCGCCGGCCGCGATCCGGACCTGCCATTCCACCAGGTCCAGCCCGGTGACCATCTCGGTCACCGGGTGTTCGACCTGCAGCCGGGTGTTCATCTCCATGAAGAAGAACTCGTCCGGCGCGTCATCGGACACGAGGAATTCCACGGTTCCGGCTCCGGTGTAGTTCACGCTCCGTGCCGCGTTGCAGGCCGCCTCGCCGATCCGCGCCCGCACGTCCGCACCGTTGGGCAGGCTTTCCAAAAGGGGCGACGGGGCTTCCTCGATGACCTTCTGGTGCCGGCGCTGGAGCGAGCATTCGCGCTCGCCGAGGTGGATGACGTTGCCGTGGCCGTCGGCGAGCACCTGGACCTCGATGTGCCGCGGGGTGGTGACCAGGCGTTCCAGGAAGAGCGTGTCGTCGCCAAAGGCGGCGGCCGCCAC
>JABFWC010000440.1 GCA_013362385.1 Pseudarthrobacter sp. | reverse complement strand
CCTAGTGGTTGACTGCCTTTTCCGCGCCGATGCCGGTCAGGGACCGGACCTCCATCTCGGCCTGCTTGGCGGGGTCCTCGCGCCTCTTGTCCAGGGTGGTGCCCAGCCAGCCCAGGAGGAAGGCCAGCGGAATGGACACGATGCCCGGGTTGCTGAGCGGGAAGAGCGCGAAGTTGGCGCCGGGGATCATCGAGGTCTTGGCCCCGGACACCACCGGGGAGAAGACGATCAACAGGATCGCGGCCGCAAGCCCGCCATACATGCTCCACACCGCGCCCTGGGTGGTGAACTTCCGCCAGAAGAGCGAGTAGATGATGGTGGGCAGGTTGGCTGATGCGGCGACGGCGAACGCGAGCGCCACGAGGAAAGCAACATTCTGCCCGTTGGCGAAGATGCCGCCCAGGATGGCCAGGACGCCGATGACCACCACGGTCCGCCGGGCCACGCGGACTTCGGTGGCGGCGTCGGCCTTGCCCTTGGCGATGACGTTGGCGTAGATGTCGTGGGCGAAGGATGCCGCCGCCGTGATTGTCAGGCCGGCCACCACCGCCAGGATGGTGGCGAAGGCGACGGCGGAGATGAAGCCGAGCAGCAGCGGTCCGCCCAGGTGGAAGGCCAGCAGCGGGGCTGCCGCGTTGACGCCGCCGGGCGCGGACTTGATGGTGTCAGCCCCCACCAGCGCCGCTGCCCCGTAGCCCAGGACCAGGGTGAAGAGGTAGAAGAGCCCGATGAGCCAGATGGACCAAACCACGGACTTGCGTGCTTCCTTGGCGGTCGGCACCGTGTAGAAGCGCATCAGGACGTGCGGCAGTGCCGCGGTGCCCAGGACCAGTGCCAGGCCCAGTGACATGAAGTCGAGCTTGGACGTATCGGACTTGCCGTACTGCAGGCCCGGGTTAAGCACCGCCGGGTTGTTGGCCGTTTCCACGGCACCGCCCAGCAGGCTGGAGAGGTTGAAGCCGTAGATGGCCAGGACCCACAGCGTCATGACGGCCGCGCCGGCGATCAGGAGCATGGCCTTGATGATCTGGACCCAGGTGGTGCCCTTCATCCCGCCGATCAGGACGTACATGATCATGAGGGCGCCGACGACGATGATGACCAGGGCTTGGCCGCCCCAGTCGCTGATGCCCAGCAGCAGGGAGATCAGGCTGCCGGCGCCGGCCATCTGTGCCAGGAGGTAGAAGAAGCAGACGGCGAGGGTGGAGATGGCCGCGGCGATCCGGACCGGGCGCTGCTTAAGCCGGAAGGACAGCACGTCCGCCATGGTGAACTTGCCGGTGTTGCGCAGCAGTTCGGCCACCAGGAGCAGGGCCACGAGCCAGGCCACCAGGAAGCCGATGGAGTACATGAACCCGTCGTAGCCGTTGATGGCGATGGCACCGGTGATGCCGAGGAAAGAGGCGGCGGACAGGTAGTCCCCGGCAATTGCGGTGCCGTTCTGCGATCCCGTGAACGACCGGCCGGCGGCGTAGTAGTCGGCTGCGGTCTTGTTGTTCCGGCTGGCGCGGAAAACGATCACCATGGTCACGGCGACGAACAGGCCGAAGATCCCCATGTTCAGGAGCGTGGTTTCCTTGAGTGCGGCTACGTCCACCGCTGCGGCAATCCCGATCATTTGTTGGCCCCGCCCACTCGTTTCCCGTCCTTATCGAATTCGTGCCCCTCGATCCCGTGCCGGATGTCCGAGGCGATGGGGTCCAGCCGCTTGTTGGAGTAGTGCACGTACCAGCCGGTGATGGCGAACGTGGAGACGAACTGGAGCAGGCCCAGGATCAGGCCCACGTTGATGTTGCCCCAGACCTTGGTGGACATGAATCCCACCGCATAGTCGGCGAGCAGGACATACGCGAAGTACCACAGCAGGAAGGCCACTGCCATGGGGAAGACAAAGCTGCGGTGACGCTTGCGCAGTTCCTGGAACTGCCCGGTTGACTGCACCTGCTCGAAATCCACGGACGCCGCTGCGTCCGGGGTGCGGGCCTCGTTACCCATTGTTCCTCCTCGTTGAGACTTGCCGGTACACAGGGGCGGCCCGACCTGGAACAGGGAAACTGCACAGGAAACACCGCAGATGTGACTGCAATCACTCTGCTGCGCAGCCGGGCGGTATTCCAGCCTCGCGGGGCTCGTGGTCGCTCAACGGTTGCGATGCTGCGGCAAGCGGTTCCCGCGGCTACGCTGGGCAGCATGCCGGACTCCCCCCTCCTGACCGCCGCGGCCGTGGCGGTGATCGCGATGTCGATCGCCGTCGTCGTCGCCGTGGGGCTGAAGGTGCTGCGCTCCTTCCGCGACCTGGGCACCGACGCCGAGCGGGCCACCTACAACACCCTCCACGCGGCCTCGCAGGCCGGCCAGCACCTCCGGCGCGGGCTCAACCCGGCGGGTGCCGCGAAGGCCAGCCGCCAATTGCGCGCCCTGCTCGGCTGCGAGGCGCTGGCTATTACGGATACCGCGGGCGTCCTGGCCTGGGATGGTGCCGCGGACGACGCCGGGACCGACCTGATGGAGCTGGCGGCAAGCGTGCTGGCGTCGGGCAGGGCCGCGGTGCTCCCCGCCGGCCCGGAGGGAACGGGCGGCGCTTTGGCCGCGGTGATCGCGCCCGTTCGCGCCGGCAGCCGGGTGGCGGGCGCCGTCGCGGCCTTCGCGCCTGCTGCGGGGGCGGGCCTGGTGCGGGCCACGGGCGAGGTGGCGGACTGGGTGGCGGCGCAGGTGGAACTGGCGGAGCTGGACGCGTCCCGGACCCTGTTGATGGAAGCCGAGGTGCGGGCACTGCGCGCCCAGATCAGCCCCCATTTCATCTACAACTCGCTCAACGCGATCGCCTCCTTCATCAACACCGATCCCGCCCGGGCCAGGGAGCTGGTGGTGGAGTTCGCGGACTTCACCCGCTACTCCTTCCGCCGGCACGGCGATTTCACCACCCTGGCCGAGGAACTCCGCTGCATCGACCGCTACCTGTTGCTCGAACGCGCCCGGTTCGGCGAGCGCGTCCAAGTCAGCCTTCGGGTGGCGCCGGAAGTGCTCGGCACCGTCATCCCCTTCCTCAGCCTGCAGCCCTTGGTGGAAAACGCCGTCCGGCACGGGCTGGAGGCGAAGGAGGGGCCGGGACACATCAGCATCACGGCCGAGGACGCCGGGGCCTTTGCCGAGGTGAGGATCGAGGACGACGGCATGGGCATGGACCCCGGGCACCTGCGGTCCATGCTGGCGGGCCACACCGACGGGGACCACGTGGGGCTGCGCAACGTGGACGCGCGGCTGCGGCAGGTGTACGGCAACGACCACGGCCTGGTCATCGAGACGGCGCCCGGCGAGGGGACCCTCATCACCATGCGGGTGCCGAAATCCCAGCCTGGCCACGACGCGTAAGGCCGTCGCCGCCGCCGCTGGAAGTACGCTTGGAGGATGATTAACGTCCTCGTCGTTGATGATGAGCTGCCCGCCGTGGAGGAACTGGCGTTCCTGCTGGGAAGGGACGGACGCATCGGCAGGATCCAACGGGCGATGTCCGGCACCGACGCTCTGCGCGCACTGTCCGCGGGCGGCATTGATGCCGTATTCCTGGACATCCACATGCCCGCGGTGTCCGGGCTGGACATCGCCGCCGCCATTGCCGGAAGCAGCAATCCGCCGGTGGTGGTATTTGTCACCGCGGATGAGGAGCACGCCCTGGCGGCATTTGAACTGGCCGCCGTGGACTACCTGCTCAAGCCGGTCCGCGCCGAGCGCCTGGCGCGTTCGGTGGCCCGGATCAGCGAACTGCGCGACGGCGGTGCGGCACCGGAGATGATCACCGTCGACCAGGGCGGCACCACCAGGATGATCCGGCGCGACGACGTCACATATGTCCAGGCCCAGGGTGACTATGCACGGCTGCACACCGCCGACGCCAGTTACCTCATCCGCGTACCGCTTGCCGACCTGGAACAGCAATGGGCGGACGCAGGGTTCATCCGCACCCACCGCTCCTACCTGGTAGCGCTCAAGCATGTCTCCTCGATGAAACTGGCGGCCGACGGGCCGCGCGTCACCGTGGCGGGCGCGGGGCTGCCCATCAGCCGGCGCCACCTGCCCACGGTGCGGGAGAAGCTGGAAGCGACCAGGATCAGGCCGCACTCATGACCAGGGTCCGGGTAACCGCCCCGCACACGGGGCAGGGCCTTCCCGGCCAGCGCGCCGCCGGGCCAGTGGAATCTCGGGAAACCGCGCAGGATTCGGACGTGGGGCAGGTCTTCGTGCGGTCCCTGATCAGGTCGCAGCTGCGCCTGGCCCTCGTGGTGGCCGCCGGCTTCCTGCTGATCCTGGCCGCGTTCCCGCTGCTGCTGGTCCTTGCACCGGGGCTGGCGGAGACGGGCATAGCGGGCGTTCCCTTCGGGTGGCTGCTGCTCGGGGTCGGGATCTACCCGGTGATCGGCCTCAGCGCCTGGCTGTACGTCAGGACGGCGGCCCGGAACGAGGCGCGCTACCGTGACCTGGCCGGGGAACAATGAGCCGCCACGCAGCGGGGAACCGGTGAGTGCCGGCGTCGCGATGGCCGCCGTGGCGGTGGTGACCGTGGCTACGGTCGTGATCGGCTTCCACGGCCTTCGCATCTCCCGCACCACAAGCGACTTCTACGTGGCGTCAAGGACGGTCCGGCCCTGGTGGAACGCGTCGGCGATCGGAGGCGAGTACCTGTCCGCGGCGAGTTTCCTCGGCGTCGCCGGGCTCATCCTCCTCTCCGGCACGGACGCCCTGTGGTTTCCCGTGGGCTACACCGCCGGATACCTGATGCTGCTGCTTTTCGTGGCGGCGCCGCTGCGGCGGTCCGGCGCCTACACCATCCCGGACTTCACCGAAGCCCGGCTCGCTTCACCGGCCGTGCGGAGGGTGACCAGCCTTGCGGTGGTGACGGTGGGGTGGCTGTACATCGTGCCCCAGCTGCACGGCGCGGCGCTGACCGTCCGGATCGCCACCGGCCTGCCGTCGTGGGTGGGTTCGGTGGCCGTGGTGGTGGTGGTGTGCCTGACCGTCGTGGCAGGCGGAATGCGCTCCATCACTTTCGTCCAGGCGTTCCAGTACTGGCTCAAGCTCACGGCCCTCGCCGTTCCCATCCTGTTCATCATCTTCGTGCTGGCCGGCAACGGGGCTGCGCCCCTCGCCCCACCCGCCGCCAACCCCACGGGCGCGTCCCCGGCCGGGCCGTACCAGAACGTGTCGCTGCTGGTCGCCCTGCTCTTCGGCACCCTGGGGCTGCCGCACGTGCTCGTCCGCTTCTATACCAACCCGGACGGACACTCGGCGCGCCGGACCACGCTGATCGTGCTCGGACTGCTGTCCGTCTTCTACCTGTTCCCCACTGCCTACGGACTGGTGGCCCGTGTCTTCGCCCCGGGCCTGGCCCGCGCCGGACAGGCGGATGCCATGGTGCTGCTCCTGCCCGGCCGGCTCCTGGGCGGCGTGGCAGGCGATCTGCTGTCCGCCCTGGTCGTGGCCGGGGCCTTCGCCGCGTTCCTGTCCACCACCTCGGGCCTGGTGGTTTCCCTGGCCGGCGTCATCAGCCAGGATGTCCTGGGCGGCAGCGTCCGCGGGTTCCGGCTTGCCGCCGTCGCGGCCGTCGTCGTTCCCCTGGGCTTTGCCTTCATGACCGACTCCCTTGCCCTCGCGGGCAGTGTGGGACTCGTGTTTGCTTTCACCGCTTCCACGGTTTGCCCGGTGCTGCTGCTGGGCATCTGGTGGCGCGGGCTGACGGACGCGGGGGCCATCGCCGGGATGCTGACCGGCGGGCTGCTGTGTGGCGGCGCGATGGTGGTTGGCGCCGTCGCCGGTACAGGGCAGACTCCCCCGTGGCTGGCGCAGCCCGCGGCCTGGACGGTGCCCACGGCGTTCGCCGTCATGGTTATCGTGTCCCGGGCCACCGCCCACCGCGTCCCCGCCGGCATGCCGCGCATGATGACGCGCCTGCACACCCCGGAACGGCCTCTGGCAACCGAGCGGTGACCGGGAGGACAATTACGCCATGTCCATCGAGGACGGCGAAGCATCACGCCGGCAGGGTGAGGTTCCGGCATCCGTACGAGCCCAACTGCTCGCCACGGAGCACTGGGGCCTGCTGGCATCGCGCAGCACGACCCAGGGCGAGGTGCTGACCCGGATCAGCATGTTCCTGACGTTCACCTCTGCCAGCGTGGTCAGCGTGGCGCTGGTGGGGCAGGCCACCGGATTCTCGGATGCCTTTGGCCTGGTGGCCGTGGTTGTCCTGGCCATCGACGCCGCAGTAGGGCTCCTGACCCAGCTCCGGGTGATGAATGTGGCGCACGAGGACCTCATGTACGTAACGGCCATGAACAGGCTGCGCGCCGCGTACGTGGACCTGGACCCGGGCGTGGCCCCATATCTTATGGCGGCGCATC
>JABFWC010000401.1 GCA_013362385.1 Pseudarthrobacter sp. | reverse complement strand
GTGTTCCTGGCTGACGGCAGGCATGTGAATCCGCAGGCTGCGCTGCTGATGGGGCTCGCCGGGGCGCTGGCCGGCAGCATCCTCGCCTGGCAGGCCGGCGTCCTCGCAGCGGCACTCTGGGGCCCGGCGGCGGACCCTTCAGCAAACGCCAGCGTGGCGTTCTCCCTCCGCGCCTGGCCCGTCCTGCTGCTGTGGCCCGGCGCCACCGCCGTCTCGGTGTTCGTGCTCGAACTTGTCACCCTGCTCAGCCGGAGGCCCGGTGACGGCGGTCCGGGAACTCCTGGCCGGATCAGCCCCGTAAAATAGACCGGGTGACCATTTCTTCGGAGTTCCCCGCCCCCGCGACTGCCGCCGTCGACTTCCGTACCATCGACCTTCGCGGCCGCAGCATGAGCCTCGCGGCCCTGCGCGCCGCCGTCCCGCGCGCCCAGAGCCGGACCATGGCGGATGCCGAAGAAAAGGTCCTCGAGATCATCTCTGCGGTCCGCGGGCGCGGCTTTGCCGCCCTGGCCGAGCTGGCACAGTCGTTCGACGGCGTGGAGCAGGAGCACCCGCTGGTCCCCGCGCAGGCCATCGCCGACGCCCTGGCCGGGCTGGATCCCGCCGTGCGCGCCGCGCTGGAGGAGTCCATCAGCCGGGCACGCAAGTTCGCTGACGGGCAGCGGCCCCGCAACGTCGACGTCGAACTCGGTGACGGCGCGGTCGTCAGCCAGAACTGGGTACCCGTGGCGCGGGTGGGACTCTACGTTCCCGGCGGCCTTGCCGTCTACCCGTCCTCGGTGATCATGAACGTCGTCCCCGCACTCGCGGCCGGGGTCGAGTCGATCGCACTTGCCTCCCCGCCGCAGAAGGGGTTCGGGGGACTGCCCCACCCCACTATCCTGGCCGCGGCCGCCTTGCTGGGCATCACCGAGGTCTATGCCATCGGCGGCGCGCAGGCCATCGCCGCGTTCGCGTACGGGGTGGAAGGCGACGCCCGCGGACCGGCGCTGGAGCCCGTGGACGTGGTGACCGGTCCGGGCAACATTTTCGTCGCCACCGCCAAGCGACTGGTCAAGGGCGTCGTTGGCATCGATTCGGAAGCGGGCACCACGGAGATCGCCATCCTCGCCGATGACTCCGCGCAGCCGGCCCTGGTCGCCGCGGACCTGGTCAGCCAGGCCGAACACGATCCGAAGGCGGCCTCCGTGCTGATTACCGACTCCGCCGAACTCGTCGAGGCGGTTCGCGTAGAGCTGGAGCGGCAGGCTCGCACCACCAAGCACGCGGCACGCGTCCGCGAGGCGCTCTCCGGCCCGCAGTCCGGCGCTGTCCTGGTGGACGGCCTGGACCAGGGGATTGCCGCCTGTGACGCCTACGCGGCGGAGCACCTGGAAATCATGACCCGGGACGCTGCGGCGGTGGCGGCACGGATCCGGAACGCCGGTGCCATCTTCGTGGGCGACTACAGCCCCGTCAGCCTGGGCGACTACTGCGCCGGATCGAACCACGTCCTGCCCACCAGCGGCACCGCCGCCTTTTCGTCGGGCCTGAACGTCACCACGTTCCTCCGGGCAATCCAGGTCATCAACTACAGCGAGGCCGCCCTGGCCGAGGTCAGCAGCCACATCGTCAACCTCTCCCGCGCCGAGGACCTGCCGGCACACGGGGATGCGGTGACAGCCAGGTTCCCGGACGCGTCCTAGCACTACATGTAGTAATTACAGGATTGTTATTCCCCCAGATGTGGCCGTAAACTGAAAGACGCCAAGGTATTGCCCCTGGCCATGCCGAAGGCCTGACGCCGCACACCACCAGCCAAAAGGGGGAACGCCATGTACTGCCCGTTCTGCCGCAATCCCGATTCCCGCGTGGTGGACAGCCGGATGGCGGACGACGGCTCAGCCATCCGCCGGCGCCGCCAGTGCCCCGAGTGCGGCCGCAGGTTCACTACGGTCGAAACCACCAGCCTGTCGGTGATCAAACGGTCCGGCGTGGGGGAGCCCTTCAGCCGCAGCAAGGTCATCAACGGTGTGCGGAAGGCCTGCCAGGGCCGGCCGGTGAGCGAGGACGACCTCGCCCTGCTGGCCCAGGAAGTGGAAGAGCAGATCCGGGCTTCCGGAGCGGCAGAAATCGACGCCCACGAGGTAGGGCTCGCCATCCTCGGGCCGCTGCAGAAGCTGGACAAGGTGGCATACCTCCGGTTCGCCAGCGTGTACCAGGCCTTCGAGTCGCTTGAGGATTTCGAAACCGCGATCGCCCTGCTCCGGCACGAGGCCGAGGATGACCCCAAGGGCGCGTCCGGCGGCGCGAAGAGCGCCGGGAAGAGCTCCGAGAAGAGCCCCCTCTAGACTCCGGTGGCGGCAGCGGAGGGGAAGCCGCAGCCGCCACCGGCACCAGCCCTATTTGGCCAGTTTGTGCTGAAGTGCGATTTCCAGGGCAGCGCCCACGATACCTGCCTCGTTCCGCAGCACCGCCGGCACGATCGGCGTGCGGAGCTTGAGGTTGGGCAGGTATTCGTCCGCCCGCTTGGAGATGCCGCCGCCCACGATGAACAGTTCCGGCGAAAACAGGAACTCGACGTGCGAGAAGTACCGCTGGAGCAGCACGCTGTACTCGTCCCATGACAGGCCGTCGCGTTCACGGGCCACGGCGGAGGCCTTCGATTCGGCGTCGAAGCCGTCGATTTCCAGGTGGCCCAGCTCGGCGTTCGGCACGAGCTTCCCGTCAAAGATGAACGCCGAGCCGATGCCGGTGCCCAGCGTGATGACCAGGACGGTGCCCGACACGCCCGCGCCGGCCCCGTACCGCGCTTCAGCCAGGCCGGCGGCATCGGCGTCGTTGATCACTTCGACTGGCCGGCCGAGCCGTGCGGTGAGGAGTGCGTCAATGTCCGTCTCCAGCCAGCTCTTGTCCACATTGGCCGCCGAATGGACCACGCCGTGCTGGATGATTCCGGGGAACGTCACGCCCACGGGCGAGCCGGCCGCGGGAGCTTCGGGCCGGGCGGAGAGTTCCGCGACCACCAAGGCCACCGCTTCGGCCACCGCCTCGGGAGTGGCCGGCTGCGGGGTGGGCACCCGGAAACGGTCACCCAGGAGCTTGCCCTTCTTCAGGTCGACAATCCCGCCCTTGATACCCGTCCCACCGATATCGATGCCGATCAGCGGTTCGTTCTTGTGCGGCTTCTCGTCGTTCTTGGCCAATGCGGTATCCGTTCGTGACAGGGGCGGGCGGGAAAAGGGGCGCATTTGGGCGCCGTAGGTGAAATTCTGGGTGTGGACCGGTTCCGGGTAACGGGCCGGGCGCTTCAGGGTAGCGTGAGGATTTCCGCGCCGGCCTCGGTGACCAGCAGCGTGTGCTCGAACTGTGCAGTGCGCTTGCGGTCCCTGGTGACCACCGTCCAGTCGTCACTCCACATGTCCCATTCCACCGTGCCCAGGGTGAGCATGGGCTCGATGGTGAACACCATGCCGGCCTCGATCACGGTGCTGTAGGCAGGGGCGGCGTCGTAGTGCGGAATGATCAGTCCGGTGTGGAAGGCCTCGCCGACCCCGTGGCCGGTGAAGTCGCGCACCACGCCGTAGCCAAAGCGCTTGGCGTAGGACTCGATGGCGCGGCCGATGATGTTGATCTCACGGCCGGGGGCTACCGCCTTGATGGCCCGGTTCAGCGATTCCCGGGTCCGTTCCACCAGCAGCCGGGACTCCTCGTCCACGTCGCCCACCAGGAAGGTGTAGTTGGTGTCTCCGTGTACGCCGTTGATGTAGGCCGTGATGTCGATGTTCAGGATGTCGCCGTCCCGGACCACCGTGCTGTCCGGGATGCCGTGGCAGATGACCTCGTTCAGCGACGAGCACAGCGACTTGGGAAAGCCGCGGTAGCCCAGGGTGGAGGGATAGGCATGGTGGTCGAGGAGGAACTCGTGCCCCACCTTGTCCAGCTCGTCGGTGGTGACACCCGGCCGGATGTGCTTGCCGACTTCCACGATGGCCTGCGCCGCGATCTTCCCGGCGATCCGGATTTTCTCGATCGTCTCGGCCGACTTGACCTCGGATCCGGTGAACTTGGCGGGGGCGGGCTTGCCAACATACTCCGGACGAGGGATGGACGCCGGAACGGGACGCTGCGGGCTTAAGGCTCCGGGGGTGAGGGTGCCGATGGGTGCAGTCGAGGCAAGGGAAGGCATAGATTGATCATATAAGGCACCGCAGAAGGCCCAACAACCGACAGGCGGCGAAGACCCGCCGCAGGGTTTAAGTTACGTGGGTCACCCTGCGGCGCGCCCGACGGAACGAGGAGCGACGATGACCGAGTACTGGTTCAACATCAACACCCACGAGGTGGAAGAGGACCGCCTGTCGGACTGGAGCCAGCTGATTGGCCCGTACAAGACCCGGGCGGAGGCTGAGCACGCGCTGGAGAAAGTGAAGGCGCGCAACGAGGCTTGGGAAAAGGGCGACGACGACTAACGGGCAGTCGGCCGCCTAGAAAGAATGTTCCGGGCCGGGGAACTGTCCGGACCGGACGTCGTCACCGTAGGCCCTGGCGGCGTCGAGCAGGGTGCTGCGCAGGTCCGCGTACTGCTTGACGAACTTCGCCATCCGGCCGCCGCGCAGCCCTGCCATGTCCTGCCACACGAGCACCTGGCCAGTGGTTGCCTTGCCGGCGCCGATGCCGACCGTGGGCACGTCCACCGCCGCGTCGACAGCCGCGGCGGTTTCTGCCGGGACCATTTCCATCAGCACGCAGAAGGCGCCGGCATCGGCCAGGGCGCGGCCGTCCTCGATCAGACGCTGGGCGTCATCGCCGCGGCCCTGGACGCGGTAGCCGCCAAGGGCATGTTCGCTCTGCGGGGTGAATCCAATGTGAGCCATCACCGGAATGCCTGCCTGCACCATGGCGCGGACCGTGGCGGCATAGTACTTCCCGCCCTCGATCTTCACCGCATGGGCCAGGCCTTCCTTGAGGAACCGGACACCTGCGGAAACGGCCTGTTCGGCGGACACTTCGTAGCTCCCGAAGGGAAGGTCCGCCACCACCAGGGCACGCTTGGCGGACCGGGCCACGGCACGGCACAGGGGGAGCAGCTCGTCCACGGTGACGGGCAGGCTGGTTTCGTTGCCGTAGACGTTGTTCGACGCCGAGTCACCCACCAGGAGTACTTCGATGCCGGCGGCGTCGAAGATCTCGGCGGTGTACTGCTCGTACGCGGTGAGCATCGCGAACTTGGTGCCGTCCTTCTTGGCCTGCTGCAGGTGGTGGATACGGACCCTGGCCGGCTTCCGTTCGGCAGCGGCTGCGGCCTGCTGCCCGGGACCGCTGCCATAGGGAGCGGAAACGTCGGCGGACACGCTGGAGTCGGAACTGTTGCTGGAGGCCATGGGATGAGCGTAATGCGGTACCCGCCGTCCTAGCTACCGCGGCATCCTGCCGTGAAGGTGATTAGCGTCATAACGGCGGCACCTGGGGCCCTCGGAAGGCGGCCAAAAGCAGGGCGGCGCGTGTGCATGCCGGGCCCGCGAGGTTAATGCTGTGTTACGCGGCGTGCAGGCTCAAGCATCGGCGCCGAATGCTTAGTACAGTGTTGGTGAACTGCTGCCGGCTTCCCATGTGCGGGCCCCGCAGCATGGACGTTGACCGGAGAAGAGGCCATCATGGACCGCCAGCAAGAGTTTGTCCTGCGCACAATCGAAGAGCGCGACGTACGTTTCGTGCGCCTGTGGTTCACCGACGTCGTGGGATCGCTGAAGTCCGTTGCCCTGGCGCCGGCCGAAGTGGAGGGCGCCTTCGAGGAAGGCCTCGGCTTTGACGGCTCCTCCATTGAGGGCCTGGCGCGCGTCTTCGAGTCCGATATGCTGCTGCAGCCCGACCCGGCCACCTTCCAGATCCTGCCGTGGCGCGGCGAAACCGAGCAGACCTCGCGGATGTTCTGCGACATCCTGACCCCCGACGGCGAGCCCTCCGCGGCGGATCCGCGCAACGTCCTCAAGCGGACCCTTGCCAAGGCCGCGGACATGGGGTTCACCTGCTACACCCATCCCGAGATTGAGTTCTACCTTCTCAAGTCCCAGGAACCGGGCCCGGACGGCGCTCCGGTGCCGGTCGACGAGGGCGGCTACTTCGACCACGTGCCAGGCGGCGTGGCCCAGGACTTCCGCCGGACCGCCGTTACCATGCTGGAATCGGTGGGCATCTCGGTGGAATTCAGCCACCACGAGGGCGGCCCCGGCCAGAACGAAATCGACCTCCGCTACGCCGACGCCCTGCAGACCGCGGACAACATCATGACGTTCCGCACCGTCATCAAAGAGGTGGCCCTGCAGCAGGGGACGTACGCCACCTTCATGCCCAAGCCGTTCACCGCCCACCCCGGCTCGGGCATGCACACCCACTTCTCGCTGTTCGAAGGCGACAGCAACGCGTTCTTTGAAGCCGGCGCGCC
>JABFWC010000402.1 GCA_013362385.1 Pseudarthrobacter sp. | reverse complement strand
TACTCCGTGGAACCGGCCTACTTCACCGAACTCTTCGAACCCAAGCTCCGTTACTCCGGGGCATCTGTCGGCCCGCAGGTGGCATCCGTCTTCGCCGGCGGATTCGCTCCACTGATCGCCACCGCGCTCATCGGCCCCGAGTTCGACCGCTACTGGCTCGTCGCCGTCTACATTGTGGTCACGTCGGTCATCACCATCGTTGGCGCTCTCTGGTCGCCGGAAACCGCTCCCCGGGTCCGGCTCCGCAAGGGACTGAGCGCAGAGCACGACCCGACCACCACCCGCTAGCCACCGGTTCCGCCGGCACCCTGCGATACCCGGCGTCGAGTCGGATGCCGGAGGGTGCCGGCAGCCGTGATTGGCTAGTCTGAAAGCCCGCACGAACGCTGCCAAGAAGGAAAGAGGACGAGACAGATGGTGACGAGCCGCGACGTCGCAGAACTGGCTGGAGTCTCGCAGGCGACCGTCTCCCGGGTCATGTCCTCGTCCCCGAAGCTGTCTGCCGCGACCAAAGCCCGGGTGCAGGCCGCCATGGAAACCCTGGGCTATGTCCCCCACGCCGGGGCCCAGGCCATGAAGACCAGGCGCACGAACACCATCGGCGTCGTGGTTGCAGACCTGAACAACCCTTTCTACTCCGAGGCCCTGGACGAACTCACCCGTGAGCTTGATAGTTCCGGTTTTCGGGTGGTCATCTGGAACGCCGGCGGCGGCAGCCACCAGGACGCACTGAAGGCGATCCGGGAGCGTGCAGTGGACGGCGTCATCTTCACAACCGCCACCGAGGACTCCCTCGAGCTGCAGGCGGCGATCGAAAAGGACAGCCCCATCGTCCTGATCAACCGGGTGGTCGAGGGCCTTGACTGCGACCAGGTCACCAGCAGCAATGCCGACGGCGGTGCCGCCGTCGCCGACTACCTGCTGGCCCACGCCAAAACGCGCGTGGCGTTCATCGGCGGCTTCGAGGACGCAAGCACTACGCGTGAACGTGGGCGGGGCTTCCTGAACAGGATGGCCGAAAAGGGCCATGCAGTCCCCGAACACCTCCGCTTCAATGGACAGTTTTCCCACGATATTGCGGCGCAAATCATGAACAGGCTGCTCTCGCGCTCCGACCGGCCCCAGGCGGTGTTCTGCGCCAATGACCTGATGGCGTTCGGCGCCCTGGACGCCCTGCGCGCCCATCAGATAACGACGGAGCAGTGCTGGGTCATCGGTTACGACGATGTCGACTTGGCCGCTTGGGATTCCTTCAGCCTCACCACCGTCCGCCAGCCCAGCCGCGAGATGGCGCGCATAGGAGCCCGGATGCTGGTCGAACGGATCATCAAACCCGGGCAACCAGCGCGCCAGGTGGTCTTCCCCTGCGAACTGATCGTCCGCGGAAGCGCACGCCAACCCTGAGGCAGCCCCACCTATTGAACAACGGAAGAACTGACGATGCCTGCCGCCACCAAGAATGCCCCTCACCCCACTGCCAGGCTCGGATTGGCCTTTATCGGCGTCCTGCTCATCGCCGTCAACCTTCGGGTGTCCTTCGTTAGCGTGGGGCCGGTCCTGGTCAACATCAGCAATGACCTCGGATTGTCCAGTGCCGCAGCCGGGTTCCTTACCGGGCTGCCGCTTATCGCTTTCGCGGTCTTCTCACCCCTGGCGCCAGGTTTCGCCTCCCGCCTGGGCCTGGACCGGGCGCTGTGGACGTCCTTGCTGATCCTCGCCGGTGGTATCGTGCTCCGTTCTTTGCCCGTGCCCGGCTTCATTTGGACGGGGACGGTACTCATCGGCGTCGCCATTGCCTTTCTCAATGTCTTGGTGCCCTCGCTCGTCAAACGGGACTTTCCCTTGCGGGTCAGCCAGGTCACCGGAAGCTACACCGCCACGCAGGCCGCTTTCGCAGCGGTCGGGGCAGCCGTCGTCGTTCCCGTGGCACAAACGTCCCCGGCGGGATGGCGGCTCGCCCTGGGCGTCTGGGTGGGACTGGCCCTCGTCGCCATGGCAGTGCTCCTGCCTTGGCTGCGGCGGCACAGGACAAGCAGCGGGCCGTCCGTCACACCGGGAGCTGCACACCGGTCGCCGTGGGGCTCAGCATTGGGCTGGCAGGTGACAGCCTTCATGGGACTGCAGTCGATCGCCTTCTACGTCCTGATGGCATGGCTGCCCACAATCGAGCAAAGCCGAGGGATTCCAGCCACCACTGCCGGCGTGCACTTGTCCATCTTCCTCCTGATCAGCGTGTTTGCCAGCCTGGGTGCCGGCGGTGTCCTCCACCGGGGATCGGACCAACGCCTGGTCTCCTTTGCCAGCGGAACACTGGTGTTCGCGACCTTTCTGGGCCTCGCCCTGGCGCCGGACCTCATCCTGTTGTGGGTCCTTCTCGGCGCGCTGGGATGCGGCAGCCTTATCGTCATTGCCCTGTCGCTGTTCAGCCTCCGGACCGTAAACCATCCGCAGGCAGCGTCACTGTCCGGCATGGCCCAATCCGTGGGTTATGGCATGGCTGCGGTGGGTCCGGTGGCCTTCGGTGCACTTCACGACGCAACCGGGGACTGGTCGCTTCCGCTGCTGGCCACCGCCGGGGCCATGGCGGTACTGGCGGTTATGGGCCTGCTGGCCGGACGTGACCGGGTGATCAGGGAATCAGGTGGTCGGCCCGGTACGGCGCGATGATCACCGCGCGTTCACTCGTGGCGTAGGGGGCTCTCCAGGGCCTGCCTGTGCGTGGTCAAATAGGAGGGTTGACCGGCTGCCCGAGTCCAACCGCGGCCTCGGCCCAACGGAAGGAAGAAGCACATGACCGATAGCCAAGAGCACCCTCCGGTTCCCACTCCGGCGAGCGCCCAGGGCGTGGACCAGAAGGCTGAGGGCGGGTGCCCGTGGCCCCATGGCGGCAGCGCCACCTCGCATGGCAGCGAGAGCGAGAACCCGGCCATTGACTCGCCGCAGCCCAAGGGTCACCGGCCGCGGACCAACCAGGACTGGTGGCCGAACCAGCTGGACCTCTCCGTACTCCACGCGCACAGCCAGGCAGGCAACCCGCTTGGCCCCGGTTTCAGCTACCGCGAAGAATTCCAGAAGCTCGACGTCGAAGCCCTCAAGCAGGACATCACCCAGGTCCTCACCACCTCCCAGGACTGGTGGCCGGCGGACTTCGGCCATTACGGCGGCCTGATGATCCGCCTGAGCTGGCACGCCGCCGGCACCTACCGCGTCCACGACGGCCGCGGCGGCGCAGGCGACGGCAGCCAGCGGTTCGCGCCGCTGAACAGCTGGCCGGACAACGCCAACCTGGACAAGGCCCGGCGCCTGCTGTGGCCGGTGAAGCAGAAGTATGGCCAGAAAGTTTCCTGGGCCGACCTGTTGGTCCTCGCGGGCAACGTTGCCCTTGAGTCCATGGGTTTCAAGACGTTCGGATTCGCCTTCGGCCGCGAGGACGTGTGGGAGCCCGAGCAGATCTTCTGGGGTCCCGAAGATGCCTGGCTCGGCGATGAGCGCTACGTCGGCGAAGGCAAGATGGCGGACGACGTCGGCGCCACCGAGATGGGCCTGATCTACGTCAACCCCGAGGGCCCCATGGGCAACCCGGACCCGGTGGCCGCTGCTGCATTCATCCGTGAGACCTTCAAGCGGATGGCGATGAATGACGAAGAGACCTTCGCCCTGATCGCCGGCGGCCACACCTTCGGCAAGACCCACGGCGCCGGCCCTGCCGATGCGCATGTCGGTCCGGAGCCGGAAGCGGCGGACCTTGAAGCGCAGGGCCTGGGCTGGCTCAGCACCTACGGCAGCGGCAAGGCCGGCGACACCATCACCTCCGGCCTCGAGGTCACCTGGACGGACAAGCCTACTCAGTGGAGCAACCGCTTCCTGGAGATCCTGTTCGAGTACGAGTGGGAACTGGTCAAGAGCCCGGGCGGCGCCAACCAGTGGGTGGCCAAGGACGCGCCGGAGATCATCCCGGACGCCCACGACCCGAGCAAGTTGCACCGGCCCACGATGCTGACCACGGATCTGTCGCTGCGCTTCGACCCCACCTACGAAAAGATCGGCCGCCGCTTCCTGGCGAACCCGGACGAGTTCGCGCTGGCGTTCGCCAAGGCCTGGTACAAGCTGCTGCACCGCGACATGGGCCCGGTGGGCCCGCACATGCTCGGCCCCTGGGTTCCCGAGGCGCAGCTGTGGCAGGATCCCGTTCCCGCCGTCGACCACGAACTGGTCGATGAGCAGGACATCGCCGCGCTCAAGGCCAAGCTGCTCGACTCCGGCCTGACCATCCCGCAGCTCGCCGGCACCGCGTGGGCCTCGGCCGCCACCTACCGCAAGACTGACAAACGCGGCGGCGCCAACGGCGCCCGGATCCGGCTGGAGCCGCAGCGCAGCTGGGAAGCGCACGAGCCCGGGCAGCTGTCCACCACGCTGCAGGTGCTGGAGCGGGTGCAGGAGGAGTTCAACTCCGGCCAGTCCAACGGCAAGAAGGTCTCGCTCGCCGACCTGATCGTCCTGGGCGGCGCGGCCGCGGTGGAAAAGGCGGCAGCCGACGCCGGGTTCCCCGTCACGGTGCCGTTCCGCCCGGGCCGCATGGACGCAACGCAGGAGCAGACCGACGTCGAATCCTTCCAGTACCTGCAGCCCCGCGCCGACGGCTTCCGCAACTACATCCGCCCCGGCGAAAAGCTGCAGCCCGAAACGCTGCTGCTGGACAAGGCGTACATGCTGGACCTGTCCGCTCCGGAAATGACGGCACTCGTCGGCGGCATGCGCGCCCTGAGCACCAACGTGGGCGGTTCCAGCCACGGCGTCCTCACGGACAAGCCGCAGGTCCTGACGAACGACTTCTTCGTCAACCTGCTCTCGCCCGGCACCAAGTGGAAGGCATCCGAATCCGAGGAAAACACCTACGAGATCACCGATGTTTCCACCGGTGAGCTCAAGTGGACGGCAACGCCGGTGGACCTGGTCTTCGGCTCCAACTCGCAACTTCGCGCACTGGCCGAGGTGTACGCGAGCGAGGACGCCCGGGAGAAGTTCGTCAACGACTTCGTAGCGGCCTGGACCAAGGTCATGGAGCTGGACCGCTTCGACCTGAACTAAGGCACCAGCGCCCCTGCAGGACGGGTGCGGGGCCGGTTGCAGAACGCAGCCGGCCCCGCACCCGTTGCCGTTCCTACTGGTCGGCCGGGAGGCTGACGACGGCGGTGGTTCCTCCGCCCGCTGTCTCCTTGAGGCTCAACTCGCCGCCGTGCGCCTCCGCAATGCGGCGGCAGATCGCCAACCCCAGGCCCGAGCCCGGTCCGTCCCCGTCCCTCTGCAGCCGGACAAGCGGCTCCAGTACGCGCTTCCGGTCCTTCGCGGCTATCCCTTTGCCGTTGTCGGCGACCATGACGGTGGCCCCGTGGTAGTTCGAGATCCCGCTGATCCGCACCTTCAGCTCCCGGGCCGGGCTCCGGTAATTCACGGCGTTGGCCACCAGGTTCTGGAGCAGGGTGCACAGCTGACCGGCATCCACCCGGAGATTCAGGTCCTCGCTGTCCAGGACCGAACCCGGCCCGAAGGAGAGACCCAGGTCATCCGCGACCTTCGCCGCCACGGCGCGGAGGGATACCGGCTGACGGCGGAGGCTTCCACCCATTTGTGAATAACGAAGGACGTCCTCCAGCATGGACAGCATCCTGCGGCCGCTGGCGCTGACCAGACGAAGGTATTCGGCGGCCGGGTGGCCCCTGTCCACCTCGTCCTCGCCCAGCTCCACGTAGCCCAGGATGGTGGTGAGGGGCCCGCGCAGGTCATGGCTTACCCGCCCGGCGAACTCCGCCAGCTTCGCGTTGCTCTCCCGCACCTCCGTCAGCGCGGTGTTCAGCTGCAGCGTGCGCCGCTGCAGCTCGAGCAGCTGGACGGCCTGGCGGGCCAGGATCTCCAGCATGTCCTGCTGCCCAGGACTCAGCGCCCCCGGCGAGGCCGAGAACACGCACAACGACCCGATCACGAATCCCGACGACGTCTCCAGGGGCACAGAGGCATAGAAGCGGACGGCGGCGATCTCTCCGGTCACAAAGGGATTCGCTGCAAAGCGCGGGTCCTCGGAGGCATCGGGAACGATCGTTGCCCCTCCCGAGAGAAAGACCTTTGAACACATCGATTCCTGGCGGGAACAGACGGCAGGTTCAATGCCGACGGCCACCACCTGGCGTTGTTCCTGGGCGGTTATGACGTTGATAACCCCGTACGGGACGCCGCAAAGCTTGACCGCGAGTTCAACAAGATGCTCCAGGGGTTCGGTGGACAGTTCAGCGCCCGCGGCCAGCCCGGCTTCGCCCCCTGAGGTTGCCAGGCCGTATTCCTGCAGCAATCCGTCCCGTGCCACCGGGTTCCCCAGAGCTTGCGTTGCCGAATGCGTGACCGCCACTGATCGTCCCCTTCCAGACCCAACAAGGGTCAGGGGCGATAGTACAGGCCGGCGGCGCTGTCCCG
>JABFWC010000456.1 GCA_013362385.1 Pseudarthrobacter sp. | reverse complement strand
TGCCCGGGACGGAAGCGTGGCTCCTGCTGCAGGGCAGCAGCGACGCCGGCAGCGGGCTGATCGGCCACGGCACGGTAATGTCCGAAGCCTTCCAGCTGCACGAGCGCGGGTGGTTCGTCATGGTCGTCTTCGACGCGTTGCTCCCCATCGGCGGACAGGTGCCACTGGACGCGCTCCGCGCAGCCGTCCCTGCTGTACCCTGGCGCGAGGCGGCCCGTCGGGCGAGCACGGACCTTGCGCCGTCAGCGGAGCCCGGCCTTCGCCGGCTGTGGCGGGAACAGGGGCCGACGTCGGCTGGCCGGGAAGAGCTGGTTTCCGGCACCTTCCCGCCGGAAGCCGTCAGCCGGATCGACGTGAACCGCTACGAGCGGAACGCAGACGCCCGGCGGTTGTGCCTGGCCTACCATGGAACATCCTGCGCGGCCTGCGGCTACTCCTTCGAAAGGGCCTACGGCGAGGCCGGGACCGACGTGATGGACGTTCATCATGTGGTGCCTCCCGAAATGCTCGGAAGCGGGTACCAGCTGGATCCGGTCACAGACCTCCTACCGCTGTGCCCCAACTGCCACGCCATGGCCCACCGTGGGCCGGGAGCACCGACGAGCGTCCCGGAACTCAGGCGCATGATGGCAGCATCAGGGCACCTGAGGGGCGAAGTCCTCAGCGACCTGGCCGTTGAAGCACAGGAGGACGCGCGGCGCATCCTTGAGGCCGGCCGCGACTGACGCTATTACCTGGCCGGTGGGTGTGAATTGCGGGGCCCGCCCCTCGTGGGCCCGTGCAGGACGGTTTACGGGTGGCGGCAAGGAATGTGGGTCACCGCAGAATTCAACGAATCGGCGAATCCGCACTCTCACTTTGTGTGCCCCGGGGTTATTCTCGTAGGGCGTATCCGGTTGTTGGGGCACGGGCGGGGGGCTAGGCGCACCCGCGGCGTGACTGCCGCGGACCAGTTTCATCGTTTGTATTCATCCCGGGCAGACCCCGGCTGATTTCAAAGGAAACGGGCATGGGCCGCCGACACGCAGCAGGTGACGTTAGCTATCCCCGCTGGATCTGGATCGCCGCGGCAGCCACCGTCGCGCTGCTCATCGTCGGCGGCGCGTTTGTGCTGCGAATGCTGATTTTTCCGGGCGCTTCCGGGCAGGGGCCGGGCCCGGCTGGCGGTGGCTCGGATGCAGCAGGCGGGCCGCTGCCGCAGGACAATCCCGCGGCGACGCCCGGGAGCCCGCCTTGCATTTCCTTGGGCATCCTTACGTCGCTCGAGAACGCCGACATGGTCCAGGCCCTTGCCGACGCGTACACGGCGAAGCCCCGCAGCGTGGAAGGCAGGTGCGTGACGCCGTCAGTAAGCCGGGAAAAGTCGGGAAGTGCCGCCGGCAAGGTCGCGGCTCGGTTCCCCGGCGTTCCTGCCGGGGAAAAGCCCGCCGTCTGGTTGCCGGACTCCTCTGCGTGGTTGCGGATTGCAGGGCAGCCTTCCGGCGGGAGCCCGGCCGGGCAGGAGGGAACCAGCGTGGCCCGCAGTGCGGTTGTCGTTGCCATGCCGGAAACCATGGCGGCGGCCCTCGGCTGGGACGGCAAGCCGCCGTCATGGTCCGAAGTCTTTGCGCTGGCCGGGGAGCCGGATGTCTGGCAGCGGCTGGGCCACGGCGACTGGGGGAAGTTCAAGTTCGGCAAGGCCAGCCCGCTTGTTTCGACGTCTGGCCTGATGGCGCTTGCCGCATCCTACGGCTCCGCGGGCGGCAGCATGGAGGGTTTGGACGGCATGGACCTGGGGGCGCAATCCCTGGTGGAGAAGGTGCGCGCGGTGGAGTTGGGCACCAGCCACTATATGGCCACCCCCGAACATTTCCTGTGGCACGCCAGGCAGGCCGACGACGCCGGAGAAGTCGCGGAGTTCCTCTCCGCGGTCATCGTTGACGAGAAATCCGTCTGGGACTACAACCGGGGAGTCGTCAGCGAGGACGGGACGACAAAGCGTGCAGGCCCTCCCCCCAGGGAGCCGCTCCGGGCGATCTATCCCCGGGACGGCGTGTATGTCGCGGACAACCCTGCCGTGATCCTCGGCGGAGACTGGGTTGGAAGCCAGCAGCGGTCGGCCGCACAGGATTTCGTCGGTTTTGCCGTGACCAAGCAGGGCCAGGATGTGGTGAAGGCCTCCGGGTTCCGCCCCGTCCGGGGCGCACTGGATCCGGCGGTGGCGGCAACGGGACGGTACGCCGAAACGCTTCGACCGCTGCCCCTGCCCAAGGCGGAGGCGCTTGCGGCGATCCAGCGCAGCTTCCCTGAGGTCCGGAAACGGGCCAGGGCCTTGTTCCTGATGGACGTTTCGGGATCTATGGTCCAGGAATCCGGCGTCACCAAGCTGCAGCGGGCAAAGGAGGCCGTGGTCAAAGCGTTGGACCACTTCGTTGGTGATGACGAGGTCGGGCTTGCGGCGTTCTCCCATGTCGGTGATGGTCCGTTACAGCCCGGCGTCGTAAGTCCTGTAGCGCCGCTAAAGGCCAACAGGGAGGACCTCATCGGCAAGCTCAACGCTCTCCAACCGGTGGAAGCGACGCCTCTGTTCGAAGCCGTGAGCCGTTTCGCCGCTGACCAGGCAAAGGACTACAAGGACTCGTTCATCAACACAATCGTGCTGTTGAGTGACGGCAAGAACGACACGCGGCACGCCGGAGACCTCGCCGGGCTGTCGGAACAGTTGAGCCATCAAAACCATTCGACGCCGGTGCTCGTCTTTACGCTCGCTTACGGGCCCGACGCCGATGTCCCCACTTTGGTGGAGATCGCCAAGGCCAGCGGGGCGCACTACTACGACGCCACGGATCCGGGCAGGCTCGAGGAGGTGCTGGGCGAATTGGTGACCAGCTTCTAGGCATCCCGCTGCCGGTTGCTCCCGCCAGGGGTGGAAAAATCAGCCTCCAAAGGGCGGTGCGGTGGTACGCTCCGAAAAGATACCAGCCCGGATGTGAAGCCAGCGCACCGGCCCGGCCCGCCAGAGAAGGAGACGTCCTTGACGGCTTCGGAACCCCTTTTGATCCCCACCACGGTGCCCAACCCCGAGAAGGGGACGCAACCGCATAACGCCCTGGTCCGGTGGCTGCTTGAACACCGGGTCCACCAGCCGGCGGGTCCGGAGGCCGCGGAGGACCATGGGCCCCAGCAGAGCTGGTGGAAGGTCATGTGCCTCACCGGCGTGGACTACTTTTCCACCCTGTCATATCTGCCCGGAATCGCGGCCCTGGCCGCAGGGGCGCTGTCGCCGCTGGCGACGCTGCTGATTGTCGCCCTGACGCTCCTGGGGATGTTGCCCATGTACCGGCGGGTGGCCGCGGAAAGCCCCCACGGACAAGGATCCGTGGCCATGCTGGAGCGGTTGCTGCCGTTCTGGCGGGGCAAGATATTCGTGCTGGTCCTGCTTGGCTTCGTTGCCACCTCCTGGATCATCACCATCACGCTCTCGGCCGCGGACGCCACGGTGCACCGGCTGGAAAACCCCTACCTTCCGCCGGCTTTGCATGGCCAGGCGGTACCGATCACCGTAGTCCTGCTGCTGATCCTGGGCGGGGTGTTCCTGTTGGGTTTCTCCGAAGCCGTGGCCGTCGCCATACCGCTGGTGGCCGTGTTCCTGGTGCTGAACGCCATCATCATCGGGGCCGGGCTCGTAGAAGTGTTTTCCTCCCCTGACCTGATCACCCACTGGACCTCGGCCCTGGTAAGTCCGGGGGCGGGCCTTGGCGGCATTGTCGGACCGGCGCTCATCGCCTTCCCGCTGCTGGTGCTCGGCCTGTCCGGATTCGAGACCGGCGTCAGCATGATGCCGCTGGTCGCCGCCAACGGCAATACGCCCGAGGAAAAGCTGCAGAATAAGGTTCGGAACACCCGCAAGCTCCTCACGGTGGCTGCACTGATCATGAGCGTGTATCTGATGGGCAGCAGTTTTGTGACCACCGTTTTGAGTCCTTCCCAGGAGTTCCAGGAAGGCGGCCAGGCCAACGGACGGGCCCTGGCGTACCTCGCCCATGAACACCTTGGAAGCGCCTTCGGCTCGGTCTACGACATCAGCAGCATCCTGATCCTGTGGTTCGCCGGAGCCTCGGCCATGGCAGGGCTCATCAACATCGTGCCACGGTACCTTCCCTCCTACGGCATGGCCCCGGACTGGGCCCGCGCTGTCCGCCCGGTGGTCCTTGTGTACACGGCCATCAGCGTCCTGATCACCATCGCCTTCAGGGCAGACGTCAACGCCCAGGCCGGCGCGTATGCAACGGGGATCCTGGCGATGATGGTCTCCGGCGCCATCGCCGTCACCATTTCCGCAATTGCCAAGAAGCAGCGCGCAGCGGCCATCGGCTTCACCGTCCTGTCGCTGGTGATCCTTTACGCCCTGGTGGCGAACGTCGTCGAAAAACCCGACGGCATCACCATCTCGGGATTCTTCATCCTCGGCATCATCGCCGTCTCCCTGGTCTCCCGGGTCAGCCGGACCACTGAGCTGCGCGTCCACAGCATCGAATTCGACGACGCCGCCCGCCAGTTCATCAGCGATTCAATCGCCTATGACGGGCGGCTGAACCTGATCGCCAACCGGCCCCAGGCACGCGACGAGGCCGAGTACCTTGGCAAGGAGGTCGCCCAGCGGGAAAACAACCCCGTGCCCGGCACAGCGGACGTCATCTTCCTTGAGATCGATGTCACCGATCCTTCCGGGTTCAGCGACGTGCTGCACGTCCGTGGCGTCGAAGTGGGCCCGCACCGCGTGCTGCGCGCGGAGAGCCCGGCCGCAACGAACGCGATTGCCGCCATCCTGCTGGCGCTGCGCGACGCCACAGGAGTGAAGCCGCATGCCTACTTTGAGTGGTCGGAAGGCAACCCGGTGGCCCACCTCATGCGCTACCTGCTCCTGGGGCGCGGCGACACGCCCCCGTTGGTCCGGGAAATCATCCGCGAAAACGAACCCGACCCGGAGCGCCGGCCCGGCATTCACGTCGGGTGACAAGGCGGAGGCCGGACCGGCGTCGAAAGAGGTCATCGAGGTGGCTGGAGACAGGGGAATGGCTGGCCTGCACTGGCGGCGGGTCATCGCGGCGCTTGGCAACAGTGACGCCCGGACGGCCTATGCGCAGATAGTACTCGGCATGGAATTGCGTGACGTGCTTCCCGGCGCGAAGGAGCAACGGCGCAACCGGGCCATCTCCAACCTGCTGGAGTCCGGGCTGGTGGAGCGGCGCGTTTCCGGTGAACTGGTGGCATCTGAGCTGGTCTTCCGGGAGCTGCTCGAACAGCAGCCGCGGCGGCAGCGAAAGACCGGGCTGGACCGGTTCCTGCGGCTGGGCCGGATTGAGCGGTACCCGGCGAACGTGGCGGAACGGCGGGACCTCCTTGCCAGGATCGCCGGCGAGGCCATCGCGCCCGGTGAACGGCTCTCGGAACGGCAGGTCAACGAGCGTCTCCTCAACTACACCGACGATGTCGTGCTGCTGCGCCGCTACATGGTGGACTTCGGACTGCTTGAGCGGACAGCCTCGGGCTCCTCGTACGCGCTCGGGCAGGTCAACGGGCTCACCTAATTCTCGCCCCGGCTGCCGGCGAACCGGATAGTGCGAGCGCCCATACACCGGCCACTCCTATGGCGACCAGTACGGTCACGAACCCGATTCCCTGCACGCTCTGCCATATCACGGCGTCACCATACCGCAGGAGGGCCAGGGCCTGCAGGATCACGAAGGCAACGGAGGTCAGTGCCACGGGGCGGACGCTGCGGCGGTCGCCGCTGGACTGGCCCTGCGCGGCGGACCATCCAAGGCCCACCAGCCACGCGCCCACAGCCCTCGCCGTCAGCTCGGACAACGGCCACGGCCACCAGGCAGCCGCAAGAGCGGGAACTGCCAGCAGCGCCGCGACGTATAGCTGCAGCACCACGGCGTTCCCCTCCAGGAGGAGCCTCAGAGCAGGGGGCAGCACAGGCGCTCCCGCTGTTGCGGACTTCGGGCCAGGACGCCCCGACCGGATCTGCATCCTGCTGATAACGCCCATCGCCACAGGTACGATCGCATAGATTGCCAGCCACGCCCAGGTGGCTACCTGGGCAAGGAGGCCATTGGCCGGCGACAGGTGGAAACGGTCGAGATGAAGCAAGGTGACCGCCAAAGTCAGCGTCGTGAAGATGAACACCGGCCAGACCGCCAGCCTCGCCGAAGCCCAGGTCGCTGAGCGCGCTCCCGTCACCTCCAGGCCTGCACTCGCCCAGTATGCCGCGCCGAGGAACACTGCTGTCATGGGCGGATTGACCGTCCAGGCGAACCATTCCGCGGTCCGGAGCGGAAACACGAAGAGCACGAGTCCGGCAAGGAACACGAGGAATGCAGCGGCGTAAAGCAGCCGTCCCGGCTGGCACCCGTGCGCAGGAAACCGGCCTGGTCGCGTTCTACGGTGCCGGGCAGCCAGGAAGTCCTGGGGACAGATCCGATCAGCACGAA
>JABFWC010000294.1 GCA_013362385.1 Pseudarthrobacter sp. | reverse complement strand
GAGACCAAGGGGCTGCTGACACCCACCCGGACCGCAGGGGGCACCCGGCAGTACAGCGACGACGACATCGCCGTGCTGCTGAGGATCGGCGAACTCCTGGAACAGGGGCTCAACCTCGCCGGTGTCGCCAAAGTGCTGGAGCTGGAGGCAACCAACCTGAAACTGCACCAGGCCCTCAAGCGCGCACGGTCTCAGCCTAAATAGGCCGGAAGGCAGGGAGGCGTGGTCAGTGCCGCGGGGACTCGGCTTTGGACAAGTCTCCGGTGATCGCTTCCCCGGGGATCCTGGCCGTGCGCCAGGTATCGAGCGCGATCACGCCCCCAAGGATCAGCAGCGACAGCGAGAAGGACGCAAGAGCGTCGCTGAGCCAGTGGTACCCGAGGTAAAGGCGGCTAACGGCGGCCAGCACTATTCCGACGCCCGCTCCGATAAACCCAAAGACGGCAGCCTGCTTGTTCCGCCGCCGCGAGAAGATCAGGAATGTCCCCACCAGCAGGAAGTCGCACGCGCCCAGGACATGCCCGGACGGGAACGAGAAGGTCTGGTCCGCGCCGAACAGCATCTGGTCGATGGGCGGCCGTGAACGCCGGACGATGTGCAGGATGATTTGCGAGATGATCACGCCGCTGAGCATGGCCGACGCGAGCAGGATGGGACGCCAGGCGTGCTTGGCCGCAATGCTCCAGGCGACGATGATCACCAGGATGATGATGGGCAGGGCGACAGGGCCAAAAACCACCGCCAGGAAAATCATGATCGCTGTGACCGGCGCAGAACGCTCAGCCACGAGCCAGTCGTGCACCGGACCATCGACCGAGGACAGACCGTCCGCCTGCACCACACTGATCAGCGTGGCGATGAACAGCGCCACCCCTACCACGGCCAGGATGACCGAGGTCCGGTAGAGCACGCGCCGGTCATCCGGCTCCAGGTAGCGCTCCTCCACCACGAACTTCTCGTGGAACGTGCGCCACCAGCCGCTGTTCTTTTCCGGGCGTCCGTTGCCTGCTGATTGATGTGCCAAAGTGCTGCCGTCCCTGCGCCGTAATGATTGCCTAGGGTGAACATTATCCGGCTGCGGGGCCATGCACTCTACCCGGCCGGCATTTAGGGGGCCTGCGGCCAGCTAGAAGGAGCCGGTGGTGAACTGCCAGCTCCTGTTCGCAAGTGGGTTTCCGGCCACATCCCGGATGGCAGCGGTGCCGCCGGCCAGTGTCACCGTGTATGTGGTCTTGGCGGCAAGCGGTTCCTGGGGGTCCAGGATCCATTGGTTGGTACTGCCGTTGCGGTACACGGTGGCCGGCACTGCCGCGCCCGTGGAGGCGTTCCGCAGCAGGAAGGTTGCGGCGCCCACGCCCTGGACGGCTTCGCTGAAGGTGGCGCTGACGTTGTTGGCCCGGCGGACCAGGAGCGCGTTGCTGCCGGGTGTGTAACTGGTGACCGTGGGTGCCGGGCCGGTGGTGAAGCTCCAGCTGGTGGTGGCCAGGGGCGTGCCCGCGGCGTCCCGGATGGCCGAGCTTCCGCCCACCAGGGTTGCGGTGTAGGTTGCGTCGGAGGCCAGGTTTGCCGCCGGGTCAAGGGTTGCGGTGCGGGTGGTGGCGTTGTACGTGACGGTGGCGGAGACGGTGCTTCCGGCGGCGTTCTTGAGCAGGAACGTCGACGCCGACACGCCTTGGACGGATGCGCTGAAGGTGGCCGTCACGTTCGTTCCCTCAGGGACGGCCGTGGCGTTGGCAGCCGGGGCGGCCGAAGTCAGGGTCGGTGCGGGAGCGGGAGCAGGTGCGGGTGCCGGAGCGGAGGCCGCCGTGTACAGCAGCCGGTTGGGTGTTCCGGTCGTGGCGCCCGTGACAACCCCGGCCGTCGCGTTGGACACCAGCGTCCCGGCCACCTGCGCGGGGGTCAGGGCAGGATTCTGGGACAGCAGGAGCGCGGCCGCGCCGGCGGTGTGCGGGCTGGCCATCGAGGTTCCGGACATGGATGCCGTGGCAGTGGCCGAGGTGTAGTAGTCCGAGGTGATGCCGACGCCGGGAGCATAGAGGTCCACGCAGGAGCCGAAGTTGGAGAAGGCTGCCTGCTTGTCGGCGGAATCGCTGGCCGCCACCGTGATCGCCCCGGCAACCCGGGCAGGGGAGGCCGTGCAGGCATCGACCGCGGAGTTTCCGGCGGCAACCACGGTGGTGACGCCGTCGTCCAGGACACCCTGGACGGCGCTGTCCACTGCCGTGCTGGCGCCACCGCCCAGGCTAAGGTTGGCGACGGCGGGAGTGCCGGCGGCATGGTTGGCGGCAATCCAGTCCAGCCCGGCCACAACGTCCGAGTTGTACCCGGAGCCGGCGCAGTCCAGCACTCGGACGGGCACCAGGGTGGCGCTCTTCGCCACCCCGTACGTTGCGCCGCCCACCGTCCCGGCCACGTGGGTGCCGTGGCCGTTGCAGTCGCTGGTCCCGTTGCCGTCCGCCACGGCGGTCCACCCGGCCGCGACCCTGCCGCCGAAGTCGGTGTGCGAGGCGAGGATGCCGGTATCCACCACGTAGGCGGTCACACCCGCGCCTGCCGAGGCCCACGAATAGGAGCCGGAGAGCGGCAGCGTCCTTTGGTCAGCCCGGTCCAGGCCCCAGGGTGCCGGCTGCTGGGTACCGGAAATGCCGACAGGGGCATCGGCCTCGACGGAGAGCACCCTGCCGGATCTGGCCAGCGCCGCGGCCTGGGCAGGATTAGCGGTGACGACGGCGGCGCGCAGGGCGTGCGCGAAGGTCCGGCCCACGCCCAGGCCCTGGGAACGCAGTCCCGCCGCCTCGGCCGGGACGTCGGCGTTGGCCGTGAACTGGACGATATAGCGGCCGGAGGCGGCAGGGTCCGGTTGCCCAGGGGCGGCGGCAGCGGGCACGGATCCGGCGGAAAGCGCGACGGCGGACAGTACGGTCGTGAGGGCGGGCAGCACAAAGAATCGGGTACGGATTTTGGGGTCCTTGTGGTGGCGGGGAGGGGTTTTGGGCGGGGACATCCGCCCCCTGTACCAAAAGGATAGGAGCCGGAAGCGCCCCGCTTCCGGCTCCTTGCACGATCCTGTGCCAACCCTTGGCGAGTCCTGCGCAGGGGTTTTTCCTAGCTTCCTCCGCCGCGGGGGCCGGCCGGCACGTGGTTCCGCCAGCTGTGTTCCGGCTCGAACCCGAGCAGCCGCCGTGCCTTGTCGATCGACAGCATCGTTTCGTGCTCGCCCAGCTCTTTGGTGACTTTGACGTCCGGGAAGACCTCCGCGGCAAGGCTGGCGCTGGAGCGGCTCATGACGGTATCGGAGTTGGCTACGATGAACGCCTCGAACCCTGGTTTGGCGTTCTCCAGTGCCCGCACGACGGCCTGTGCGCCGTCCCTGCCGTCGATGTACCCCCACAGGTTCCATTTCCGCAGCTTGGGGTCGGCGTCGAAGGACGGGAAGCGTGCGTAGTCGGCCTCGTCCATGACGTTGGAGAACCGCAGCCCCGTGATGCTCAGCTGCGGGTCCCAGCGGGTCAGTTCCACCGCCATCTGTTCCTCGAGGTGCTTCACGAGGGAGTAGGTGCTTTCGGGCCTGGCCGGATATTCCTCATCCACCGGGATGTAGGGCGGGTCAATGTCGAACGGCAGGCCCAGCACCGTCTCGCTGGAGGCGTACACCACCTTCTTGATCCCGGCTCGCCGGGCCGCCTGGAACACGTTGTAGGTCGAAAGCATGTTGTTCTCGAACGTGGCTGCGTCCGGCAGGATGCCGGGCGCGGGGATGGCACCGAGGTGGACCACGGCGTCGAACCCGTCATGCCGGTCATCGACGCCCAGCAGGGCGTCAACCACCTGGCCGTAGTTGCGCAGGTCCACCACCAGCAGCTCGGGACTGCGGGCCCCTGCGCGGTCCAGGGTGAGGACTTGGTGGCCGTCATCGTTGAGCCGGCGCACCACGTGGCGCCCGAGTTTTCCGCTTCCGCCGGTAACGGCAATTCTCATCAGTGGTTCCTTCTGTTGCAGTAGAGGAGCTGTGCGTGCGGTGGGTCAGTCAGGCCGGGGACGCGGGGAGGCCAGGAACTGTTCGACGGCGTCGATGGCCAGTCCCGTGATCTCCCCCGGGTCGCCGCTGCCGTTCACGGAGACCAGGATGCCCCGGCCTGCGTACACCGAGACTACTTCATGGGTCTGCCGGTGGTAGAGGTCCAACCTGCGCCGAAAAATTTCGATGGTGTCATCCGTGCGTCCCTGCTCGCGGGCGCGCCGCAGCATCCGTTCCTCCAGTTCCGCATCCGGCGCCTGGAGTTCTACGACGGCGTCCAGCATGCGCCCTTGGGAAGCGAGCATGTTGTCCAGTTCAACAACCTGGAGGACTGTCCGGGGGTAGCCGTCCAGCAGGAACCCGGAGCTGGCGTCGCCGTCCAGGAGCCGCTTCCTCACCATGGCATTAGTGAGGTGGTCCGGCACGAAGTCGCCGCCGTCAAGGTATTTCGCCGCTTGGTTTCCCAGTTCCGTCTCCTGGCTGACGTTGCTCCGGAAGATCTCGCCGGTGGACACGGAGGGGATCCCGAAATGGCGGGCGAGGTGTTCGGCCTGGGTTCCCTTGCCGGAGCCCGGCGGACCGATGATGAGCAGCCTGGTCATGTCCTGTGTCCCTCCGCGGCACGGCGGCCGGTGTCCGGCGAGCCCGCCGGCGGTGGCGCCGGCGCCTGCTTCATTGTGCCGGTTCCCGCTGCCTGGGCGCCAGCATCCGGGCGTGCGGTGGCCGGCAATATGACGTCCCGCCCCGCCCCGGATGTATATACTTCTGGTTATCGGTTTAGCAGCAGGCCGTTGGAAAGTTCGTCGATCCAGCGACCATCACCGGTTCCCCGTCCATGGCGGGGGCCTTCGTGTGTTGCCGGCTCGTTTTGACCTGAGCGAATGGCACCAGAAAACCGTGGCCAGCGAGTCAACAGCAAAAACCGATACATCCATCACAGAACACCTGCACGAACTGGTCCTCAACAGCTCCGACGTTGAGGACTTCCTGAATGAGCTGGCGCAGGTGTCTGCGCGCAACCTTTCCGAGCCGGGTGACGAGATGCTGTGCGCCATCACCCTGCTCCGGCAGCGCAAGGCTGCCACGGTGGCCAGCAGCAGCAAGGATGCCGAATCCATCGGCCGGCTCGAGCACAGGTTCGCCGAAACGCCCAGCATGACCGCCTCCACCGCTCAGGAGACGGTCCATGCCCCGGACCTGGCCGAGGACGGCCGCTGGCCGGAATACACGGCGGCCGTGGTGGCCCAGGGCGTCCGCTCCGTTGCGGCGCTCCCCTTCCGGCTCGAAGGGGAAACCAAGGCCGCGCTGCTGCTGTATTCCCGGCGCGCCCACCGCTTCGAAGGCCGCATCCTGGACTTCGCCAAGGACTTCGTCAGCCAGACATCGCTGGCACTTCGGCTGGCTGTCCGGTTCGCCCACTACAGCGAAACCGCGGCCAACCTGCGCGCTACCCTCGAATCCCGGACGGTCATCGACATGGCAGTGGGAATCATCATGGCGCAGAACCGGTGCAGCCAGCAGGACGCCT
Organism: Pseudarthrobacter sp.; assembly: GCA_013362385.1. Classification (GTDB taxonomy): domain Bacteria; phylum Actinomycetota; class Actinomycetes; order Actinomycetales; family Micrococcaceae; genus Arthrobacter. The sequence goes on along the minus strand of JABFWC010000294.1, from coordinate 946 downwards.
TCGAGATCCTGAAGACGGCGTCGAGCACCCGCAATTCCAAGCTGCACGAGGTGGCCACCGCCGTCGTCAATTCGCTGGGGCAGGGACCGGTCCGCACGCATTACGACGGCTAGTCACCGTTCGCGGGAAGGGGCCCTGGCGGCGGTAGACTGATGCCAACTTTTTCGCCTGGGGGGCTTGGATGGAACAGCAGCGTGTTTGCCTTGTCGTGGAAGACGACGACGATATCCGCGCACTCATTGCAATGGTCCTGGCCCGCGCCGGGTTCGAGGTCAGGACCGCGGCCACCGGCGGCGAGGGCGTTGCGGCGGCCGCCGATCCCGCCATCGCGCTGATCACCTTGGACCTCGGCCTGCCGGACATGGACGGGCACGTGGCCGCGCGGGCCATCCGCGCCCTGAGCGCCGCGCCGCTGCTCTTCCTGACCGCCCGCTCCGAGGAGGACGACGTCCTGGCCGGCATGGCATCGGGAGCCGCCGCCTACCTGACCAAGCCCTTCCACCCCGGTGAACTGCGGGATGCTGCGGAACGGCTGTGCCCGGCGGGCGTTTCACACGAGCCTCACGTCCCGGGGAAACCGCTGCACTAGCAAACACTGAACAACGCAGCGCAAACACTGAACAACGCAGCGCGGCAGCAAGCGGCGACGGCGGGATCGCCCGCCGTCGCCGCTTGTCTTGGTGCCCGGCTACTTCGCGAGGAACCGAAGCAGCGCCTCGTTGACCTCCGCGGCATGGGTCCACAGCAGGCCGTGCGGGGCACCCTCGATCTCCACGTATTCGGCGCCGGGCAGGGCCTTGGCGAAGCGCCGGCCGGACGAGTCGATGGGAACGATGTTGTCTGCGGTGCCGTGCAGGATCAGCGCGGGAACATCGATCTTGGGAATGTCCGCGCGGAAGTCGGTAAGCCAGGTGGGCTGGGAGTCCACGGACGCTGTGAAGCCGGA
>JABFWC010000182.1 GCA_013362385.1 Pseudarthrobacter sp. | reverse complement strand
CAGCGCCCGCGCCGGCACCCGCTGCAGCAGGCCGGATGGGAGGGCGGGGCGGTACTGCCGGAGAGGAACGGTAAGGGTCAACCTGGCTGGGGTGCGTGTCCTGGTACTTGATGTAACCGGCCTCGACGTTGTCCTCTTCGTCGTAAGGCTCGGGCTCGTGGGAACGGGGCTGCCCGAAGATTTCACTGCCCAGGGTGTCCGTGAAGAACGGCTCTACATACGGAGGGTTGGTGGCCACGACGAGATCCAGCAGGTCAGCGGCCGACGTGTGGTTGGTGATGAGGTAGGTGGCAGCCTCGGTGACTCCCAGGTCCAGGACCTGAACAGTACCGGGACGCTCGCCGGTGGCAACTTCCCGGGCACTCTGCGCAACCTGCTCGGTGTTCTCGGGTCCGGCCACCAGGATGCTGACCGGGCGGTTGAGAACCTGGTCCACACCGTCCAGCACCAGATCGTGGTCGTGCGAGGCCAATACCGTGGCTGTGACCTTGTAACGGCCGCCAAGTACTGATCCGACATCGATCGGGTTGGACACGTGTACCTCCTAGGCTGTCCGGAATCGCCGGCTTGGATGACGCAACCGCCGTTCAGGTCCCGCGCGCGGCTAACCCTGAATGCAACTACCCCTGTACCTGTTCGATCCTAGCCGATCCGGCCCGGACGGCTGTGGAGAAGACGGTCCTGGAACCATCCGGGTATCACTTTTTCCGCGGGCGCCGGGGCTTGAAGTGCGGGTTTTCCCCGGCCCGGCCTTGGAAGGTGCGGCGCCCGGGGATGGGGATCTGGTCGCGGAGCAGGCCGCCCCGGGCAGTGCCGGGCTGGTCCTCCGCTGGCAGGTAGTCGCCGTCGGCACTTTGCTGCGCGCCGCCGTCGTACTTTTCCATATGGCCGGCGCCGCGTTCCGGATCCGGGCCCGCCCGGAAGGAAACCGCGTCGAATTCGCCGGAAATCCTGGGAATCAGCCCCGTGTCCACGGACGTGGTGGCCCGTTCGGCGCGCTGTCCCGGCTGCGTGCCGGCGTGGACTGGAGCGGGCGACGGCGGGGTCCCGGCGTCCGAAGAACCGTCCTGGCGGCCGCGTCCCAGCCTTCCCAGGAGCGGGCGCAGCAGGTCGCGCAGTTCGGAGACCCGGAACAGCTTGAGCAGGACGAAATAAACCGCCAGCATGACGGGCCCCACCACGACGACGGTGACCAGTGCAGTGAGCCGGTTTTGCCAGGCGAAGCCGTCGGGGCTGTAGCTGCCCATGAGCCACAGGGCGCCCGCTCCAGCGATCGCGGAACCCAGTGCGGCGTAGCCCATCCGGATGTAGGAATGGGCGATGCGCGCCCCGTCCAGGTGCCCCAGCATGCGGCGCAGGAAGAATGCGCTGATCACCACGGAGAGGATGTTGCCGGCCATGTACAGGACCGCGATGGCGTAAATGATCTGCCCCACGGGCAGGAACTGGATCGCGAAGGCACCGGCAACGTACACCACCGCGAGCAGCAGCTGGACGTAGAACGGGGTGCGGGCGTCCTCATTGGCGTAGAAAACGCGGGACATCATGAAGTTGGCGCTCATGAACGGGGTGCTGAGCGCCAGGATGGTAAGCGTCTGGGCCAGCATGACACCGTCCTGGCGCAGGCCCCCGGAGAAGAACATGCCGAGCGGACCGGCCAGGGCAAACAGTGCCAGGGCGCCGAAGACGGTGGCCACGGCCATGGTCCGCAGGCCGTGCGAGAGCGCGTCCCGCAGCTCGGCGCGGTTCCCGTCCTGGGATGCGCGGGTCATCCGGTTGAACAGGACCGTTGCCAGGGACAGCGCAATGATCGAGTGCGGCAGCAGGTACAGCTGGCTCGCCACCTCCAGCACAGCGTTGCCCGGAAGGGTGGCGGCCGCTGGGTCGCCCGCCTGCTGCAGCCGGAGGCGTTCCGCGCCGGGGATGGTGGCGATGCGCATGACATACAGGAAGGCCAGCTGGCCGACGGCGGCCGTAAGGAGCGTCCACACGCTCAGCCGGGCAGCGTGGCCCAGTCCGACGCCCCGCCACCCGAACCGGGGCCGGAGTCCGAGCTTGAGCCGCATCACGGGAACCATCAGGATGGCCGTCTGGGACAGCACGCCGATCGTGGAGAAGCCGGCCACCAGGAGCGTGTGCGTGGCGCCCCAGTTGTCCAGGGTGTGCGGGCTGAACTCGTTGGTGCCGAAGATCCAGATGAACATTCCCAGCCCTGCGATGGCCACCACGTTGTTTAGGATGGGTGCCCACATCGCGGGGCCAAATGCACCGTTGGCGTTCAGGACCTGCGTGAGCAGGGCGTAGAGGCCGTAGAAGAAAATTTGCGGCAGGCACCAGAACGCAAACGTGACGGCCAGGGCCTTCTGCTGCGGCGAATAGCCTTGCGTGGTCAGTTCGATGACTGCCGGGGCGGCCAGGGTCACCAGCGCGGTGAGGCCCAGCAGGAGCAGGACGGCGAGCGTCAGCAGCCGGCTGATGTAATCCGCTCCCCTGTCCGGGGCCTTGCTGGCCTTGATGATCTGGGGTACCAGCACGGCATTGAACACGCCGCCTGCCACCAGGAGGAAGATCAGGTTGGGCAGGTTGTTGGCGTTGATGAAGGTGTCGTTGACCGTTGATCCCAAGCCCAGCGCGGTGCCAAGCATCCAGGTCTTGCCGAAGCCCAGGAAACGCGAAACGAGCGTTCCGGCAGCCATGATGGCGCTGGAGCGGGTCTCGCTGGTGCCCGCAGCCGCCGGCTGGGCGATATCCGGCGCGGCCGGCTCCGGGGGGACGCCGTCGGGTGCCGCGTCGTCCGGGCGGCCGGACCTGTCGGAAGGGAAGTTGGTAGCTGACATCGAGTTCATCGTCTCACCCGCCAACGTTTTAAACGGCAACGACGGCGGCGGGAGCCTTCTAGAGGTGTCCGGGAAGGACCTCGCGGGCGAGGTCTGCGATGCGGCGCTCGTTGGGGAACGACAGTTTCCGGGCCAGTTCCTGGATGGGCACCCATGCCACGTCCACGGCTTCCTGGTCGGGATCGTTTTCGATCGTCAGTTCTCCCCCGGTGGCGCGCAGGAGGTAGTGGTGGACGGTCTTGTGCACCCGGTGGCCGCTGACGGTGAACCAGTAGTCGATGCTGCCAAGGGGTGCCAGGATGCTGCCTTCGATGCCGGTTTCCTCGGCGATCTCCCGAACCGCTGCCTCTTCGTTGTTTTCCTTGCCCTCCGGATGGCCCTTCGGCAGGCACCATTCGAGCCGTCCGCCGCGATTAAGGCGGGCGATGATCGCAACCCGCAGGCCGGCGTCGGACGTGTCCACCACGACACCGCCGGCAGAGACTTCCTCCACCGTGGGCAGCGACGCCGGTGCCGACTGCTGGGCAGGGGCAACGTGCGCACCGATTGCCGACGGCAATGGTGCGTTTGTCCTCCTGCCTGGAGCGCTCGGTACTGGATGGGCCATGGAGTCCACTCTAACGACAGTTGCCCCTTCTTGATGACCGGAACATGACACCAACATGGACGGCATATGACGCACTTTGCAGGGACGTAATGGAAAGAACGCCGATACAGCCGGCTTTTGGACTGCCACGGCGCCGGTTTCTGCCAAGCTTAAGGAACTATGGCGCACGCACATCACAAGACTGATACCCACACTGTCGACTTCAAGGTGGATCCGGTGGTCCTGGAACTCGGGCAGCGCTTCGTGGATGCCGGCCATGAGCTGTCGCTGGTAGGCGGCCCCGTGCGCGACCTGTTCCTGGGCCGGACCTCGCCGGACCTCGACTTCACCACCGACGCGACCCCGGACCAGACCGTGGCGCTGATCAAGAAGTGGGCGGATAACTTCTGGGAGATTGGCCGTGCCTTCGGTACGATCGGCATGCGCAAGGCGGGGTTCCAGATCGAGATCACCACGTACCGCGCCGAAGCGTACGACCCCGATTCCCGCAAGCCGGTGGTGGCGTTCGGCTCCTCGCTGACCGATGACCTGCTGCGCCGGGACTTCACCATCAACGCCATGGCCCTGAAGCTGCCGTCCATGGAGCTGGTCGATCCGTTTGGCGGCGTCCGGGACCTCCATGCTTCCGTGCTGGCCACCCCCGGCGCCCCGGAGGAGTCCTTTTCCGACGATCCCCTGCGGATGATGCGCGCCGCCAGATTCGCCTCCCAGCTGGGTGTCTCGGTCCACCCCGACGTCCGCGACGCCATGACGCGCATGGCGGAACGGATCACCATCATCTCCGCCGAGCGGGTGCGCGACGAACTGGTGAAGCTGGTTTGCGGCGCCCGGCCGCGCACCGGCGTGGACCTGCTGGTGGAAACGGGGCTGGCCGAGCACGTGCTGCCCGAGGTCTCCGCGCTGCGGCTGGAATCCGACGAGCACCACCGCCACAAGGATGTCTACCAGCACTCCCTCCAGGTCCTGGAACAGGCAGCGGAACTTGAAACCGACGCCGACGGCCCGGTGCCCGGGCCGGACTTCGTGCTGCGGTTCGCAGCTTTGATGCACGACGTCGGGAAGCCGGCGACGCGCCGTTTCGAACCGGGCGGTGCGGTGAGTTTCCGCCACCACGACATGGTGGGGGCCAAGCTCACCACGAAACGGATGAAGGCGCTGCGCTTCGACAACGACACCATCAAGGCAGTTGCCCGGCTCGTGGAACTCCACATGCGCTTCTACGGCTACGGCGACGCCGGGTGGAGCGACTCGGCAGTGCGGCGGTATGTCACCGACGCCGGTCCCCTGCTGGAACGCCTGCACCGGCTCACCCGTTCGGACGTGACCACCCGCAACCAGCGGAAGGCCGAGCGCCTGTCCTTCGCCTACGACGACCTCGAGTCCCGCATCACCGCCCTCCGCGAACAGGAATCCCTCGACGCCGTACGCCCTGACCTGGACGGCGCGCGGATCATGGAGCTGCTGGGCCTCAAGCCCGGGCCGCTGGTGGGCCGGGCCTACAAATTCCTCCTTAATGAACGGATGGAGTACGGGCCCCTGCCGCCCGAGGAAGCGGAGGCCCGCCTGCTCCGCTGGTGGGCCGAACAGCCTGAATCCGCACCCGGCGAACCTGACGCCGGGAACTCTTCCGCCGCCGTCGAACCTTCCCCCACCGAGGAGTCCAAGTGACCAACCCTGCCTTCGCCCCGCGCCCCCAGCTCTGGATCCTCCGGCACGGTGAGACCGAATGGTCCAAGAGCGGGCAGTACACCGGCCTCACGGACCTGCCGCTGACCGTCGAAGGCGAACAGCAGGCTGTGGAGGCCCGGAAGGTCCTGGACAACGTCGACTTCGACCTGGTGCTCACCTCCCCGCTCCGCCGCGCCCGCCGCACCGCCGAACTTGCAGGCTTTCCTGACGCCCGGCACGAACCCCTGGCCGTGGAATGGAACTACGGCGACTACGAGGGCATCAGTTCCGACCTGATCCGCAAGGACAACCCCGACTACCTGATCTGGACGCACGGAGTGCCCAACGGCGAGACACTGGACGAGGTTGCCGCCAGGGCGGACAAGATCATCGGCCGGGTCCTGGAATCCGGCATGGATAACGTGCTGATCGTGGCGCACGGACATTTCTCCCGCATCCTCACCGCACGCTGGCTGGAACTGCCCGCCACGGAAGGGCGGCATTTCATCCTGGGGACGGCCAAGGTCTGCACCCTTGGCTGGGACAAGAAGACGCCCGCAATTGTGCGCTGGGGACTCTGAAATAGTACTTTCACGCTTTTTCCGGAATTTATGCCGGAATTGCTGGCAATTCCGGTAGTTACCGGATATCTTTATTCCCACACCCTGCCGCGCGTTGACACCCAACGCATGCCGCGCAGCGGACCGCAGAATAGGAGGTTGGGAAAATGATGACTTTGACTGGCGACTGGAATGCCGTCATCGATGCCTTTCCGGCCTTTACTGGTCCTGCACGTGCGGCCTCGGCCGGTACCCGCTCCTGGCGGACCTGCCGCATTGCCGGGGTGCGCGGCCACTAAGGAGCGTCCCGCGCCTGCCGTATAGACGGAATTGCCGGCATCTTCGCTGACTGCACTGGAACGGCTGTGCCCCTGGCGGCCGCCCTGCTGTTCCCGGACCCTGCCTCGACACGCCTCTGGGTACGGCCGTTCCGGCATTGTGGCGGCACATTCGCGCTTTCCGCCCCGGTAATGCCCTGCGGATAACTGCAGCTTCGCGCAGTTTCCCTTAATTCCTTTTGGAATTCCCGCGCCCTAATTCGCCTGCTTTTGCGCGCTCGAAAAGGCGCTAATTCGCCATGCCCTTTCGGCAGTTGATCACAAGAAAGGAGGTGACTCCCTTGATGCGGAAAATCCTGGGACTTTTGTCCCGCTCCCTCCAGCCCGGCAGTGACGTCAACAGCGCGTTGCTGGAGCAGCATCGGAACGACGTCTTCCTGCTGATGCACCAGCAATTGGGCGGCCTGCGCTGACGGCCGGCCCCGGCTTCAGCAACCGGGGCCGGCTGTAAGCTCGAGTCCATGCACCAGACCCAGCCGCCTGAGACTCCAAGACGGTCCCGGATCGTGGTTCCCAGCCGCAGCGACGCCCTG
>JABFWC010000407.1 GCA_013362385.1 Pseudarthrobacter sp. | reverse complement strand
GCTGAAAACCCTCGAGGATCTGGGGAAGGTTTGCGACGGGCTTGCGCTGGGGATGCCGCCGGAGGCACAGGGAAGGCCCCAGGGCCCTCCCGGACTTAAGGCGAACTACGGGTGTGTCCCGAAGGAGTTTGTCCCCTTCAGCGATGGGGGCGGCCCCGTGACCCTCCGGGCACTGCTGGATGACAGGATCCAAGCGGCGGACATCTTCAGCACGTCACCGCTGATTGCCGGCAACAATCTGACCGCCCTTGAAGATCCCAAGAACAACTTCGCGGCCCAGCAGGTTTTGCCTCTGATCCGCAGCGACCGGGTGGGCAGCAAAGCCAAGGACATCCTCAACAAGATTTCGCGGGTCCTCACGACGGAGGACCTGATGCATCTTAATGACAAAGTTTCCGGGGATGCCAAACAAAGCCCCCGGGACGCCGCGGCGGCTTGGCTGAAGGAAAAGAACCTCGGCAGCAGCTGAGGTTACGCCCCCGGAGAACCTGCAGCAGCAGGCTCTCCGGGGGCGTAACCAGGCGCCCGGATCAGGTGCGTGAGTAAACGGCCGGGTCAGCGGCGAAGGTATCACGGCAACCTTCTGAGCAGAAGTAGTAGGTCCTGCCGTTGTGAACAAGGGCTGCACCCGGGTTGGCTGTATCGACGCTCATCCCGCAAACCGGATCCGTCACCGTGCGGGCCGCCAGGCTGCTGCCCTTTTCCGGTATCCCTGAGGACTCTTCATCACGGCCTGCCTTCGGCTCCGGGGCAGGGGTGCCCGGTGGCATGGGTTCGCTACCGGGCTGGTTGATGTATTTTTCGGGGTTAGTTACGAATTTTTCGTGACACCGGTCCGAGCAGAAGTAATAGGTGCTTCCGGCGTGGACGTGGGTGGCGGGGGCGTGGGCGCGTTCTACCTGCATTCCACATACGAGGTCCTTGGCGTATTTTTCCATCCCGCCGAAGCGTTCCCGGTTCCGGTACAGCCAGTACACGACGGCAGCGACGGCGACGGCAATGATGTTCAGCCAGGTGGTGTAGTTCCACTCGAAGGAGGTGTGGGCGATCTCGGTCGGCCGCGGCGGTGCGGGGATGCCGAGGATGCGGAAGAGCAGGTCCACGGCCAGCCCCGAGACACTCATCACGGCCCAGAAGGAGAAGAAGATCCGGGTCGCGATCCGGCGGCCATAGAACTTGCCGTAAATGATCACCAGGGGCAGGGCGATCAGGTCCGCGAACACGAACGCAACGGTGCCACCGAAGCTCAGGCCGCCTTTGAACAGGGCCGCTGCCAGGGGCACGTTCCCGATCGAGCAGACGAAACTGATGAACGCCACGAACGGGCCCACGATGACGTTCTCCAGATCCGTCCAGAACCCGTGGCCGGAAAAGAAAATCACATCGTAGGCCGAGGCCGGCACGGCGACGGCCAGAATCCCGGCGACCAGGTAGCCGATGAGCAGTTCACGGCGCAGCATGCTCACGTCCGAAACAGCGTAACCGGCGGCGTCGGCCCAGCCTGCCTTCGACCGCAACTGCTGCCACAGGCCCACCCCGTGCCGCTCGGCCTCGTCAGACTTCTCCCCATGGCCGTTGACGGAAGCGCGGGCATTGAGCCGTTCCCTGGCCTGTTCGAGTTCGGCGGCGGGGAAAACACGCGGCGCGATCAGCACGAACAGGGCGATCATGATCGCCCCGCCCACAAATTCGGCCAGAGCGAACTGCCACCCGATCAGCAGCCACAACACGATACCCAATTCGACCACCAGGTTCGTGGAGGCGATCATGAACACCATTGCGGAAGTAAAGTCCGCGCCACGCTGGAACAGCGATTTTGCCAGCGCCGTAGCCGCGTAGGAACAGCTTGAGGACGCGGCCCCGAGGAACCCCGTGCGCACCACCGTCCCGGGCCTGTGATCTCCCATGGCTTTCTGCATCTCGTGCCGGGACACGAACGCCTGCACGGCCCCGGACAGGGTAAATCCGAAAATCAGGGCCCACAAGGTGGCCCAGAACATAAAAAACGCCTCCAGGACGCTCTGCCCCGCCGTCTGCAAAAGCATCATCAGCGCGTTCCCTCTCTGTCCCTCAGGCCCGAGGGGCTGGCCGGTGCCCCGCCAGCCCCTGAACAGCCAGGCCGGGCTCCGTGGTTCGATGCAGCCCGCCTGCGATCCCGCCAGCGGGTCAGCAGGTGCCCAAGTTCCCGAAGCACGAACCCGATTCTGCCCGCGGGCCCGGCATCACAGCCGGGCACCGGCGGCATGTTTTTCCCTTACTGGGCTGCAGTGCTGTCTCATGCCTGTTGCTCATCACATCTTCCTCCCCGTGGCGTCATCCCGTCTGTCCATAGCTGGGCGTGGCTGCCGTGTAGTGTCATGCCAAGTGTTCGAGGACGGCCGCCGCTACCTGTCCGGGGTTATCCTCTGTTGGAATGTGCTTGCCCGGCACCTCGACCAGGTCTGATGCCGGAATTTCCGTCGCATAGCGGCGGGCAAAGCTGATTTTCTGGAATTCGTCGTCGCGCCCCCAGACCAGTCGCGTCGGGACGGCGGCGGCTTTCAAAGCCGGAACGAGCTCTTGGGTATAGCGGGCATCCGCGGCGGCGGCCATTGCCATCCAGGACCGGACCCTGGCCGGGTCTTTCCAGGGTGAGACGTAGTCGGCCACCTCATCATCGCTCAGTTCCCGGCTTACGGCTGTGCGGGTCGTCTCGGCCCGGGCTGCGACCATATCCTTGACTCCCATCCCGGCACGCACTTCCGGGTTGCGGAACCGCTCAACCGCCGGTACCGGCCATGAATCGAACATCACCGAGTTCATCAGGACCAACCGCCGAACCCGCTCCGAGGTACCCGCCAGATGCTGGGCGATTCCGCCGCCGATGTCATGCCCGGCGAGGTCGAAGCGGTCCAGGCCCAACGCGTACGCCGCCGCCAGCACGGTCTCCGCCAGCTTCGGCACAGCAGCGGTGTCGATGTCCAGCTCACCGCTGCTGGCACCGAAGCCCGGGAGGTCAAGTGCCACACACCGGCCCTGCGCGGCCAGGGCCGGGAGCACCGGCAGCCACACCCTGCTCCAAAAGGTGCCATGCAGCAAAAGCAACGGAGTGCCGCCGCCCTTCCCGGCTTCGAGGTAGGACAACCCGGTCCCGTTGACGTTGACTGTCCTCCGCAGCACCTGTTCTTCAGTCACGCGCTTTTTCCTTCCACGTCAATGATGGTCCGTTCGTCGTAGAAGGCGATCAAGCCTTCAAGCTGCATGGCGTCCTGAAGGGGCGTCTCGTAGCTCCACGCGATGTTTTCACCCCTGGATCCTCCGCCGGCGACTGACCAGTACGATGCTGTGCCCTTATACGGGCAGATCGTGCTGTGTGAGGTGCGTTCCAGGACCCCGAAGTCCACGTCCTCCCGGGGCAGGTAGGTCCGCACCGGCAGCATCGTCTCGTAGACAAAAACCGGCCGGACGCTTTCGGCCAGGACCCTTGTCCCGTAGCCCACCCTGACCCAGCGGGAGGAAACACGGGCGTCGACCCGGTGGAAGGGGTCCCGGGGGTGGCCTTCGACCACCTCGTCTTCCTCGCGCCATTGGTCAAACGCACCAAAATCCAGCAGGACTTGGCCGGCCAGATCTGCATCAGCAAGTCTGAATCCTGCCTCCGGCAGTTCCAGATCCCCGTTTCTGAGGGTCAGCACCTGGCCCTCGGCCGTGTGGGCAGCGAAGTGAGAACGCGGGCCTCCCCTGAGCCGGCCGGTGGCGGCTGGCAGCAGATCTGCGGCGATGTCCGCTTCCGGGACCGCGAAGACAGGTGTCAGTTTCCGCGGCTCGAACACGAGAAAGGCATCCTGGGAATCCACAAGGGTTACGCCTCCGGCATCCGCCCTGATACGGCGCGGGGTCGGCTCGTAGCGCAGCTGGTGTGCCAGCGCCCGCATTTCCGAACTCACACGAACAGCCATGACCGGCCTCAGCTTCCTCCGGATAGGGCCGGGACCAGATCAGCGAGGCCGGACACGGTGTAGTCAGGGGCCAGGAAATAGTCCGGGTACGGGCCGCCTGTCCGGTTGATCCAGGCGGTGGCCAGGCCAGCGCGGGACGCGCCGTGAATGTCCCAGGGGTGAACGGCGACCAGGAGCATCTCCTCCGGGTCAGTGCCGCAGGCGGAAGCGGCGTGCTCGTAGGACTGCCTGCCCGGTTTCCAGGCCGGGGCATCCTCCACGGAGAGCAGCAGCTCAAAGTTGTCCCGGATGCCCGCATCGGTAAAAAGTTTCTCGGCGACTTGTGTGGAGCCGTTGGTCAGGGTAGCCAGGCGGTATCCGCCTGCGTGGAGGGCCTTGACGCCGGCGACGACATCCGGGTGCAACCCGAGACCGGAGAACCCGGCCATGAGGTGTTCCACGGCAGCCTCGGTGTCCCGGTTCAGGTCCATGCCGGTCAACAGGCCGCGCAGCGCTTCGGCGCCTATCCCGGCAAAGCTGCCGTTGTCTCCGGCGGCGGTGAGGGCAAAACCATCCCGCAACAGGGTAGCGAACCATAGTTTCGCCACTGGTGCCGGGGCACCTACGTCAACGAACCGCTGGCCCATGGGGGACATATCCGAAAGGGTCTCGTTGACATCGAAAACAATGAGTGAGGGCTTCATACTGGTTCTCCTTCAGTAGCACTTGCTTGCCGGTGGCCGCAGAGCCGGCGTGAGGTTCCGGCGGCTCTGGGCGGTATCACGTTGGGGTCTGGCCTGCCCAAAGGGCATTTTTGACCCCTTCAACCATCTGTTCAACCTTGCTGGGGCTTGTGACACGGCCGCATCAGCGGCACTGCCTGGGGCGGTTCTCCGTGGTTTTCCGCAGACGGTCATTGCAGGTACTGCGCGAATTCCTTCTCAAGGTATTGCTTGGGCCGGGCGCCGACCACTGAGGATTTCAGGGCGCCGTCCTTGAACAGGTAGATGGCCGGGATGGAGGTGATGCCGTACTCCGCGGCGACGCGGGGGTTTTCGTCGATGTTGACCTTCACGACGTCGACTGTGTCGGCGTGCTCGGCGGCGATTTGGTCCAAGATGGGGGAGACCATCCTCCAGGGCCCGCACCAGTCCGCCCAAAAATCCACGATGACCGGCTTGTCCGATCGCAGGACCTCGTGGTCGAACGTGGCATCGGTGACATCTTTTGCGGTGCTCATAGCGTTTCCTTTCTGTACTTGAGGTTCTCAAGGGCCATTTGGAAAGCCTCGCTGTAGCTGGGGAACTGCGCAACCTGGTCGTGCAGGGCAGCGATCGGGATCCGGGCCCGGATGGCGAGGGAGGCCTGGTGGATCCATTCCCCGGCCAGGGGTGATACGGCCCAGGCCCCGATGAGGATCCCTGCGTCGGTGTCGGTGAGGAGTCCGAGCTGTCCGCGGGGTTCCTGCTCATAGGTCCAGGGGCGGGCGAGTGATTCGGCCAGGTCCAGTTCGGCGAACGCCGTTGATCGTCCCTGCTCGTCGGCCTGGGCCTGGGTGAGGCCGGCGGCCGCGATCTCCGGATCGCCGAAGACCACCCGCGGGATGCCAACATACGTGGCCGGCCGTGGGCGGCCGAGGATGGCGTCGGCCACGATCCGGCCCTGGTATTTGGCAACGTGGGTGAAGGGCATGACGCCGGTGACATCGCCGATCGCCCACACGGTGTCAGCGGCCCGGCAATGATCATCGACCTGCACCGCGCCCCGGTCATCGAGGGTGACCCCGGCCGTTTCGAAGCCCAGGTCCTTGCTCCGGGGTCGGCGGCCTGTCGCGAAAATGACGACGTCGGCACTCACCGATGTGCCGTCGTCGAGCTCCAGAACGCTGCCGTTGTCTTCCCGCCGGGCCCGGACGGCCCGGGCGTCCAGCCGCACCTTGACGCCGGCCTCTTCGAGATAGAGCCGGGCCAGTTCCCCGACACGGGGCTCTTCGCGTTCCAGCAGGCCATGACCGCGGTGAACAAGGGTCACATCCACGCCGAAGCGGGCCAGGAAGGTTGCGGTTTCTGTGCCTACTGCGCTGCCGCCAATCACTGCTGCCCGTTCCGGCAGGGTAGTGGCGGGTGAAGGTTTCCCGGTTGGTCCACGTGGTGACGTGTTCTGCGCCTTCCAGGTCGGGGACGACCGCCTCGGAGCCGGTGGCGATGATGATGTGGTCGGCGGAGAGGGTCCTGTCGCCGGCCTGCAGGGTGCCGGGCCCGGTGATCCTGGCTTCGGCTTTGATGACCGTCGCGCCCTGCCCCGTGTAGCCGTCGACCTGAGCTTTGTCGTCGAGGTGCCGGATCATGTAGTCCCGGTAGTCGCTGGCCGCAGCCCAGTCCAGTGACGCTCCGGTGACGCCGGCCGCGCGGTCTGCCGCGGTCCTGGCTTCGGGCGGCCGGAGGAGGGTTTTGGAGGGAACGCAGGCCCAGTAGGCGCATTCACCGCCGATCAGCTCGCGTTCGATCACGGCGACCTTCCTGCCCGCCTTCAAAAGCCGGCTGGCCGCCACTTCACCCCCCGGGCCCATGCCCAGGACGGCCACATCGAAGCGCTCTTCCATCAGTTCCTGCCTTTCGTGTTGGTTCGGCCTGCCCCGGAGCGCGGTTAGGATGCGCAGCAGGAGAGCCGGGAAATGTCGGTGGTGTAGGACTGGGCCGCTATCTTGATCCCTT
>JABFWC010000237.1 GCA_013362385.1 Pseudarthrobacter sp. | reverse complement strand
GGAGGCGATGATCGGGACCTTGACGGCGGCCCGGACCAGCTTGATGAGTTCGAGGGCGAAGCCGTCCTTCGTGCCGTCGGCGTCGATGGAGTTGAGCAGGATCTCCCCCACGCCGCGCCCGGCTGCTTCCCTGGCCCATTCGATGGCGTCGATGCCCGTCCCGGTGCGTCCACCGTGGGTGGTGACTTCGAACCCCGACGGCGTGGGCCGGGACCCAGGGCGGGTGCGGCGTGCGTCGACGGACAGGACGAGGACCTGGGAGCCGAAGTGCCGGGTGATTTCGTCGATGACGTCCGGCCGGGCCACCGCTGCGGTGTTGATGGACGCCTTGTCCGCGCCATAGCGCAGGAGCTTGTCCACCTCGGCCACGCCGCGGACGCCGCCGCCCACCGTGAGCGGAATGAACACTTCCTCGGCGGTGCGGCGGACGACGTCGAACGTGGTTTCGCGGTTGCCCGAGGACGCCGTTACGTCCAGGAAGGTCAGCTCGTCGGCGCCGGCGTTGTCATAGCGGTGGGCCAGCTCAACGGGGTCGCCGGCATCGCGCAGGCCCTCGAAGTTGACGCCCTTGACGACGCGTCCGGCGTCGACGTCAAGGCAGGGAATGACCCGTACTGCTACTGCCATGGGAACTCCTGGAATTCTGCGGTGCTGGTGGGAAGCGTCGGTGGCGTCGGAGCGCGGCGTCAGATGCGGCAGGCGTGGATGCTGCTGACCAGGATGGCGCGGGCGCCGAGGTCGTAGAGCTCATCCATGATCCGGTTGGTTTCCTTCTTGGGCACCATGGACCGGACGGCGACCCAGTCGGAGTCACGCAGCGGGGAGACCGTGGGCGATTCCAGGCCGGGAGTCAGGCCGGCGGCCTTCTCCACGAGTTCCTTGCGGATGTCGTAGTCCATCAGGACGTACTGGCGGGCCACGAGGACGCCCTGGAGGCGGCGGATCAGGACGTCGATCTCCTTGGCGGTGCCGTTTGCCGCGCCGCCGCTGCCGGTGCGCCGGATCAGGACGGCCTCGGATTTGAGGATCGGGTCGCCGAAGATTTCCATCCCGGCCGCCTTGAGCGTGTTGCCGGTTTCCACGACGTCGGCGATGGCATCCGCGACGCCGAGGCGGACGGAGGATTCCACGGCGCCGTCCAGCCGGACCACCTTGGCGTTGATGCCGCGTTCGGCGAGGTAGGTGCGCAGCAGGCCGTCGTAGCTGGTGGCCAGGCGCTTGCCTTCGAGTTCGGCGGCGGAGCTGAAGTTCCCCACCGGACCGGCGAAGCGGAAGGTGGAGGCGGCGAACCCCAGCGGAAGCAGCTCTTCGGCTTCCACCTCGGCATCCAGCAGCAGGTCGCGGCCGGTGATGCCGACGTCGAGCGTTCCCTGCCCGACATACACGGCGATGTCGCGGGGGCGCAGGAAGAAGAACTCGATGTCGTTGTCGGGGTCCACCATGACCAGCTCGCGGCTGTCCCGCCGCTGGCGGTATCCGGCTTCGGAGAGCATGGCAGAGGCGGCTTCGGAGAGGGAGCCCTTGTTGGGGACGGCTACGCGCAGCATGGAAAATCTTTCTTGATGGAAGGTCTAGGTGTCAGGCAATGCAGGCCACAGCGGGCCCGGCGGCAATTGCGCCGGACCGGTGGCTACAGATGCTTGTAGACGTCTTCCAGGGTGAGGCCCTTTGCGAGCATCAGAACCTGCAGGTGGTACAGCAGCTGGGAGATTTCCTCGGCCGCGGCTTCATCGGATTCATATTCGGCAGCCATCCAGACTTCGGCTGCTTCCTCAACGACTTTTTTGCCGATGCCGTGAACACCGGACTCCAATTCAGCGACGGTGCGGGAGCCTTCCGGGCGGGTGGCTGCCTTCTCGCTGAGCTCAGCGAACAGCGTCTCGAAATTCTTCACGCCCTCCAGCCTACTTGGTATGGCCGCGGGGGCGCTTCCCGGCCCCTTGCATGACGGGCGCGATGTGAGTGAACACACACCGCGCCCGTCCGCTGGAACGCTTAGCTGCGGTACTGCTTGAGGACGACGGCGGTGGCCAGCGCCGCGGTCACGGCCTCGTGGCCCTTGTCTTCCTTGGAGCCGGGCAGGCCCGCGCGGTCCAGGCCCTGCTGCTCGTTGTCGCAGGTGAGGACGCCAAAGCCCACCGGGACGCCGGTGCGGACGCTGACGTCGGTGAGACCCGACGTCGCGGCCTGGCAGACGTAGTCAAAGTGGGGCGTGCCGCCCCGGATCACGACGCCGAGGGCCACCACGGCGTCGAAGTGCGGGGCCAGCCGCGCGGCGGCGACGGGAAGCTCGAAGCTTCCGGGGACGCGCAGGACGGTGGGCTCGGCGATGCCGGCGTCCTTGGCCGCACGCAGTGCGCCGTCCAGGAGGCCGTCCATTATCTGGGTATGCCAGCTGGCCGCGACGATCGCCAGCTTCAGCTGCGACGTTTCGGCGGGGTTGAGGGTGGTGAGGTCGATGTCGGGGGCGCCGTGTCCGCTCATGGGTGTCTTGTGTTCCGTTCAGTCTTGTTCGTGGTCGAAAGTATCCGGGGTGGACACGGGCACCGGGGCCGCCTGGGTGTCCAGCAGGAGCCTGTGCTCCATGCGGTCCTTCTTGGTGCGCAGGTACCGGATGTTCTGCTCGCGGGACGGGACCTCGGTGGGAACCATTTCCACGACCCTGACCCCTGCCTTGGCCAGCCTGTTCTGCTTGTCCGGGTTGTTGCTCAGCAGCCGCACCTCGTGCAGTCCCATCTCGGCGAGGATCTGGGCGGCGGCCTTGTAGCACCTGGCGTCCACGGGCAGGCCCAGCTGCTCGTTTGCCTCGACGGTGTCGAAGCCGGCTTCCTGGAGCGCGTAGGCCTTGATCTTGTTGGCCAGGCCGATGCCGCGGCCTTCCTGTCCCCGCAGGTAGAGCAGCGTGCCGCCGTTGTCCCGGATCAGCTCCAGGGCAAAGGCGAGCTGTTCACCGCAGTCGCACCGGTAGGAACCGAAGACGTCGCCGGTGAGGCACTCCGAGTGCAGCCGGACCAGCGGCGCCTCGCCGTCCGCGGGCGGATTGGGTGAGCTGACCGCGAGGTGTTCCACGCCGGTCAGGACGTCGGTCCACGCCTGCGCCACGAAATCCCCGAAGGCGGTAGGCAGCTGCACTACGGGCCCTCCACTGACGGGATAGGGCGCGCCGCCGGATACCGCGTGGTGTTTCCGGTGGCCGTCCTGGTGGCTGTCGTCGTTGGCTGCCGATGCCGTCATCGCTTCTCCTTCTCTCCGCCCGGCGTCAGCCGGGCATCTTCCGGGGCTCCCCCGGCCCCGGCTTCAAGATACGCCACGAGGTCCTCAATCGAGATCAGTGGGCACCCATGTTCAGCTGCGAACGAACGCAGGCCGTCCAGGCGCATCATCTCACCGTCGTCATAGACCACTTCGGCGATCACCCCGACAGGTTCCAGTCCTGCGAGGCGGCAAAGGTCCACCGCGGCCTCGGTGTGGCCCTGGCGTTCGCGCACACCTCCGTCAACGGCACGGAGCGGGAAAATATGCCCCGGGCGGGTGATCGAGGCGGGCACTGCCTGCGGGTCGGCGAGGATCCTGGCCGTGAGGGCCCGGTCCGTGGCGGAGATGCCGGTGCTGACGCCGATGGCGGCGTCGCAGGAGACGGTGTACGCGGTTCCCTTGGCGTCCTCGTTCACGGCCACCATCGGGGGCAGCGCCAGCGCATCGGCGCGTTCGCCCGGCAGCGGGACGCAGATGACGCCGGAGCTGTAACGAATGGTCCAGCCCATCAGCGCCGGGGTGGCGTGCTGGGCCGCGAAGATGATGTCACCTTCGTTTTCCCGGTCCTCGTTGTCCACCACGAGCACCGGCCGGCCGGCGGCCAGGGCGCGAACGGCGTCTTTAATGCTGTCCAGGGCGCGCGCGGGAGCAACCGCAGCCGGCTCTCCGGCCCGGGGTGTTTCAGTCCGTACGGCGGCGTTCACCGGGCACCTCCTGAAGTTGCGGCTTCGCCGGTAACAGCAGGGCGGGGTCCGGCGAACGCGAGCAGGCGTTCGGTGTACTTGGCCAGCACATCGACCTCCAGGTTCACCCGGCCGCCGGTGGTCTTGGAGCCCAGGCCGGTTTCGGCCAGCGTGGTGGGGATCAGGCCGACCTCGAACCAGGGTTCGGGTTCGGCGGCGGGGCTGACCGCGGTCACCGTGAGGGAGACACCGTCGATGGCGATCGAGCCCTTTTCGGCGATGTAGCGGGCAAGGTTGCCGGGGACGCCGAAACGGAGCCGCTCCCAGTTGCCCTGGGGCTCGCGTTCGAGCAGGAGGCCGACGCCGTCCACGTGGCCCTGGACGACGTGGCCGTCGAGCCGGCCGCCGGCAGGAACGCAGCGCTCCAGGTTGACGGCGTCGCCGGGGGCCAGCTCTCCGATGGTGCTGCGGACCAGGGTCTCGCCCATGACATCGACGCTGAACTCCTTGCCGTCGATGTCGGTTGCCGTCAGGCAGACGCCGTTGACGGCAATCGAACCGCCCAGGGCCAGGCCCTCGGTGGTGCCGGGTGCGTGCAGCCGGACGGTGGCACTGCTGTCCCCGTCGCGCTCGATGGACAGCACGTGCCCTTGTTCGGCGATAATTCCGGTGAACATCAGTAGCCTCCCTGGGCTTGATCCGCGGCTGTCCGGGACGGTTGTGGGTCTGTCGGTTGTGGGTCTGTGCCGTATGGTTCCGGCTGCGGGTCCGAGGGGATCGGATCCAGGGCAACCCTTCGTTGCGGTCTCAGGTGGAGCCGAAGGTCCCGCCCGAGTGTGCGGACGGGACCGCCATCGGATGCGTCCCATTCCCACTGCTGGGCGTCCGGCAGGCTCGTGATGCCCAGCCCGTTCAGCGCCGGCGTGCCGGAACCAAGGAGGGTGGGCGCCAGGTAGACGATCAGCTCGTCCACGAGCCCGGCTGACAGGAACGAGCTGAGGATCCGGGAGCCGCCTTCCACCATGACGTGGCGGATGCCAGAGGCGTACAGCATCGACAATGCTTCGTGCGGGTCCCGGGTGGGGAGGTGGACGGCAAGCCCGTCATCGCCGAGGATGGCAGCGTCGGCGGGGACCTCGCGAAGCCCCATCACCGCCCGCACGGGCTGGCTGGTGGCAGGCTGCCCGGAGGGGGTCCGGGCTGTAAGGCGGGGGTTGTCCACCAGCACGGTCTGGGTGCCCACGAGGATGGCGTCGATGCGGCTGCGGATGGCGTGGTTGTCCGCGAGCGACTCAGGGCTGGAAATCCATTGGCTGGTGCCGTCCTCGGCGGCGATCCGCGCGTCGAGGGTCTGGGCGATATGGAGCGTGACGAAGGGGCGCCTGGCCTCCACGGCCTCGAACCACTGCCGGTTCAGGTCCAGGGCTTCGTCGGCCCCGAGCCCGCTGCGTACCCGCACACCGGCCGCGCGCAGGGTGGCCGCGCCACCGGCGGCGGGGTCATGGGGATCGTCCACGGCATACACCACGTCCGTGATTCCGGCAGCGATGATCGCTTCCGTGCAGGGCCCGGTGCGGCCCACGTGGTCGCAGGGCTCCAGGGTGACCATCATGGTGCAGCCGGACAGGTCCAGGCCGACGGCGGCCGCCTGGGCGATTGCGTCGGCCTCGGCGTGTGCGGTGCCGGCACCGCGGTGGTAGCCGGTGACCAGTTGCCTGCCGTCGGGATCAATGACCACGGCGCCGACCAGCGGATTTGCGCCGCGCGGGCCGTTGAGGGCGGCCTTGAGGGCGGCTTCCATGGCCCGGGTCTCGTCCGGGCTGAAGGCGGTGACCACACCGGCCGCGGGTTGCAGCCCCATGGTGCCGGTCATGCGGCAACCAGTACTGATTGCGTGGGTCCGGGACGTGTGCCTGCCATCGAAGCAGCAGGACTTTCGGCGTTAAAGAGCCATCGCTGGGGGTTCATCCGTGTCGTTCCTTCCCTGTCGAACCGCGATGGCTCCGGGGATACGACAGCAGAACGCCGCGGGACCCAAAGGCCCGCAGATACAGCTGTACGTGCTTCTCTCATCCAGACTTTAACTGTCGGTACCGGAATTCCACCGGTTCAACCGTCCGCCGGGGCCCTCCTTGGGAAAACCACCGGCTCGCGGGTCGCGGACTGTCACCGCCGGTTCGGACTTACACCGACCCCGGAGCACGTATGTGTTGTTATTGTGCCACAACCGGCAGGAGCCCCCGGTTATTCCGCCGACGCGGCGCGTAACGTCCGGCTTCCTTTGGTGCGCAGCAGATCGATGGCGGCGGCGGGGTCGTCTGCCCCGTACACGGCCGAGCCCGCCACGAACACGTTGGCGCCGGCTTCCGCCGCGCGCTCGATCGTTTCCTCGGTGATGCCGCCGTCAACCTGGATGGCCACGCCGGTCCCGGAACCGTCCACGGCCGCCCGTGCCCGGCGGATCTTGGGCAGCGTGACATCCAGGAAGGACTGTCCGCCAAAACCCGGCTCCACGGTCATGATGAGCAGCATGTCCAGTTCCGGGAGCATGTCCAGGTACGGCTCCACGGGAGTGGCCGGGCGCAATGCCATCCCGGCTTTCGCACCCCGGCTGCGCAGCTCCCGTGCCAGCTTGATGGGGGCCACGGACGCCTCGACGTGGAAGGTGACGGACGCCAGGCCGGCGTCCGCGAA
>JABFWC010000278.1 GCA_013362385.1 Pseudarthrobacter sp. | reverse complement strand
GCACGGACTTCGTCCTTGAACAGCTCGCGCAGGGGTTCGACGAGCTCGAACTGCAGGTCCTCGGGGAGGCCGCCCACGTTGTGGTGGCTGTTGATGTTCGCGGCACCTTCGCCGCCGCCCGATTCGACGACGTCGGGGTACAGGGTGCCCTGGACCAGGAACTTGATCTTCTCGCCGTGCGCGGCAGCCTCGGCGATGATGGCCAGTTCGGCTTCCTCGAACGCGCGGATGAACTCGCGGCCAATGATCTTGCGCTTGGTCTCGGGGTCACTGACTCCGGCCAGTGCCGAGAGGAACCGCTCCTGCTCATTGGCGACGTACAGCTTGACCCCGGTGGCGGCCACGAAGTCGCGCTCCACCTGCTCGGCCTCGCCTTCGCGGAGGAGGCCGTGGTCAACGAACACGCAGGTGAGCTGGTCGCCTACGGCGCGCTGAACCAGCGCGGCTGCGACGGCGGAGTCCACGCCGCCGGAGAGCCCGCAAATTACCCGGGCGTCGCCGACCTGCTGCCGGATCCGTTCCACCTGCTCTTCGAGGATGTTGCCGGTGGTCCAGTTGGGCTCGATTTTGGCACCCTTGAACAGGAAGTTTTCCAGGACCTGCTGGCCGTAGGCGGAGTGCTTGACCTCGGGGTGCCACAGGACCTCGAAGCCCTCGGGCGCTGCGTGGACTGAGTCGCCGTGGCTCATCCAGGTGTTCTGGTGCTGGGGCATGCCCTCGAGGACCGAGCGGCCCTCGCCGAGGATGGTGGTCTGGGTGGAGCCGTACTCCCGCAGCCCGGTCTTGTCCACCTTGCCGCCCAGGGCGTTGGCCATGGCCTGGAACCCGTAGCAGATGCCGAAGACGGGGACGCCCGCATCGAACAGGTCGGCACCCACGGAGGGTGCGCCGTCGGCGTACACGCTGGAGGGGCCGCCGGAGAGGATGATCGCGGCGGGGTTCTTGGCGAGGAGCTGCTCGGTGGTGTAGGTATGCGGAACCACTTCCGAATACACATTCGCTTCCCGGACGCGGCGTGCAATCAGCTGCGCGTACTGGGCACCGTAGTCAACTACCAGCACCGGCTTCTGGGAAGTCTGGGATGCAGTGGGAGTAGTCACCGTAATAGCCTACTTTGCACCGTTGCACCGGCGCATCTTGGGACGGCGCGCTGTGACGGAGGGAACGTCCGTGCGCCTTGGCGCGAAGGTTCAGTAGCGCTGCGGCGCCTGCGGGTTCGCGGCCAGTTCCGCCTCGGCCTCGGCATGGAACTTCTTCTCGACGATGAATGACAGGAACGGCACGACGCCGCCGAGCGCCAGCAGGACCAGCTTCAGGAACGGCCACCGCATCAGCGACCACAGCCGGAAGTTGGAGATCAGGTACACCACGTACATCCAGCCGTGGACAATCAGGACCGTGACGGACACGTTGACCCCGTTCAGCACCCCCGGCGGTTCGGCGTCGGCAAAGCCGAAGCCGAAAGGCTGGCCGTTGATGGCGTTGGTGCCGCCGGCGAACAGGTACTGCCCGAAGCCGTACCGTGCCACCAGCTCCGCGCACAGCAGGAGCAGCATGGTGCCGGTGAGGTAGGCCATGACTTTGTAAAACTTCAGGGCCGAGCGGATCTGCGCCTCGGTGCCGCCGAAGCGGCGCTTCTTGCCGGCTGTCTTGCCGGCCGCGGCCTGCGTAGAGGGGTTGGCCGGTTTCGGGTCAATCATGGCTGTACCTTCTGTTGGTGCTGTCCAGGCTGCTGTTCAGGCTGGTGCGTTTCGTGCTGTTCGGGCGTGGCGGAGGCTTCGGCTTCATCGAGGGCCTCTTCGAGGTCCCGGTGGTAGTCGTCCTTGACCAGCCGCCACCAGATGAAGAGGGCAAAGCCGGCGAAGACCACCCACTCAATCGAGTAGAAGACATTTAGCCAGTTGATGTGCTGCGCCGGCGGCTGGGGGCCGATGTCCAGCGGCAGGAGCTTTCCGGGGACGGCTGCCGCACCGGCGTCTGCGCCGTCCACTACTTCAGCGGTGGCGGAGACGAATCCCGGGTAGCTGCTGACCTCCCAGTAGTTAATGAGCTCAGCCACGGACACGGCGGACGCCTCGCCCGGCCTGGGCGCCTTGCCTGCCACCGGCGCTTCGGACGGCAACAGCCGGCCCGTCAGTTCAACACTGCCCGACGGCGGGGCTGCCGCATCCCCGGGTTCGGCCACCCACCCGCGTGCCACCGGAATCCATGTCTGGGCGGAGGCCGCGGCTCCGGTCACAGTTGGCGCCCCGTTGACGGCGAAGGCGGACACCACCCAGTAGCCGGTCTTTCCGTCGTGGAGCCGGCCCGGGACCAGGACCTGTTTGTCCGGGCTGTAGGTTCCCCGTGCACTGACCATCTGGTCGGCGACGCTGCCGTGGAAGAAGTCCCCCGGCTGCAGGGTGGCGGTGAGCGGCTGGACCTGCTCGGTTGCAGGGTTCACCGGAACCTCGGCCCTGGTGGACCGCCCGAACTGCCACTGGCTCAGCAGCACGAAGACCCCGGAGAGTGCGACCGCGAAGATGAAGCCTGCGATCCATCGGGGCTTAAGGGCTGTTTTCCACACGTCTTAACCGTACTTCGTACTTCTGTAGAACAACTAAACGCCGGGGGTCCGAGGCCGGACAACGGATCTCCCGGGAGGCGGGCCTAGTGGTCGAAGAAGACCAGGCTGGAATTGATCAGTTCGGCGATCACTTCGGCATCGTAGGCCCGGCGCAAGGACTCGCGGAAGGATTCCTTGGACAGCGACCGCGCCAGGGTGGCCAGCACCTCGAGGTGGTCCGAGAACGAGCTCGCCGGGGTGGCGATCAGCAGGACCACGGTAGCGGGACCATCGGCCGCCCCGAAGTCCAGGGCGTGGCCGTACTTGGTGATCCCCACGGCGATGGACGTGCGGGACACGAACTCGCTGCGCGCATGCGGCAGGCCGACGCCGCCGGGAAGGCCGGTGGCCAGTTGGTGCTCGCGGGCGTTGACGTGTCGGAGGAAGCCGTCGAGGTCGGAAATACGTCCGGCTGCGTGCAGCCGGCGGGCGAGCTGGACGGTGGCGTCGGTCTTGTCCTTTGCCTCCAGCTCAAGGATCACCATCTCCGGGGTGGTGAGGTCGGCATCGTACGGGTCAAGCGGTTCCGCCAAGGCGTATCCCTTCAGTCAGCAGTACGGGACCAACGGCCCCTCAGCGCAAGGGCACGATGTCTTCCACGCCCAGGCGGGCGGCGTCTGCGGATTCGTCGTCCGGCTGTTGCTGGCTGAGGCGTTCGGCCTCCACCCGGGCAATGTAGTGACGGACTTCGTTTTCACGCTGCGCGTCACTCCAGCCAAGTACGTCACCCATAAGTTTAGCGACTACGGGAGCGGCGGACACGCCACGGTCCCAGGCCTCGATGGAAATCCGGGTTCGCCGGGTCAGCACGTCCTGGACGTGGCGTGCGCCCTCGTGCGTGGCCGCGTAGACGGCCTCGGCCTGCAGGTAGTCGTCGGCACCGGGGATGGGCTCGGCCAGTTCGCGGTTTTCCTTGATGATCGCCAGGACTTCGGGGGTCATGGACCCGTAGCGGTTGAGCAGGTGCTCGATCCGCGCCACGTGGACCCCGGCTTCATCCGCCGTCCGGTTCCGCCGGTTCCAGGCTGCGCGGAAGCCACTGGCACCGAGCAGCGGGATGGTTTCGGTGCAGCTGGGCGGGACGCGTTCGTCCATGGTGCGGGTGGCCTCGTCGACGGCGTCCTTGGCCATGACACGGTAGGTGGTCCATTTTCCGCCGGCCACCACCACCAGTCCGGGAACGGGGTGGGCCACCACGTGTTCGCGGGAGAGCTTGGCGGTGGAGTCGTTTTCGCCGGCGAGCAGGGGCCGCAGCCCGGCGTAGACCCCTTCGACGTCCTCCCTGGTCAGCGGGCGCTTCAGGACGCGGTTGACGTGTTCGAGGATGTAGTCGATGTCCTTGCTGGAGGCGGCGGGGTGGGCCTTGTCCAGGTGCCAGTCGGTGTCGGTGGTGCCGATGATCCAGTGCCTGCCCCACGGGATGACGAACAGGACGGACTTTTCGGTGCGCAGGATCAGCCCCACGGTGGACTGGAACCGGTCACGCGGGACCACGAGGTGGATGCCTTTGGAGGCCCGGACCTTCAACTGTCCCCGGTCCGTCACCATGGCTTGGGTCTCGTCGGTCCAGACGCCGGTGGCGTTGATGACCTGTTTGGCCCGGACGTTGAACCTGGTGCCGTCCTCGCGGTTTTCCACTTTGGCGCCCACCACGCGCTCGCCCTCACGGAGGAAGTCCACCACGGCCATCTGGTTCACGGCATGGGCGCCGTAGTAGGCGGCGGTACGGACCAGGTTGGCCACGTATTTGGCGTCATCCACCTGCCCGTCGTAATAGCGGATGGACCCCACGAAGGCGTCGTTCTTCAGGCTGGGGGCGGCACGGAGGGTGCCGCGCCTGCTGAGGTGCTTGTGGAACGGCACTCCCCGGCTGTGGCCGGCGGAGACGGACATTGCGTCATACAGGGCGATGCCGGCTCCCACGTAGGGCCGTTCGATGAACGGCTTGGTGAGCGGGTAGAGGAACGGGACGGGGCGGGCCAGGTGCGGGGCGATCTCCGAGAGCAGCAGGCCCCGCTCCTGCAGCGCCTCCTTGACCAGCGCGAAGTCCAGCATCTCCAGGTAGCGGAGGCCGCCGTGGATGAGTTTGGAGGACCGTGAGGACGTCCCGGCGGCCCAGTCGCTCATTTCGACGATGCCCACGTTCAGTCCACGGGTCACGGCATCGAGGGCTGCGCCGGCACCGACGATGCCGCCGCCCACAATCAGGATGTCGAGCTCCTGGCCGGGATCGGTGGTGGCGCGAAGGCGCCGGATGGCCGCTTCCCTGGCTTGGGGGCCGAGGACCCCGCCGTTTGCAGGAACACCCGTCATCGAACGCCTCCAGTGCCTCGTGTGCCGTCAGTAAACACACCCTACTTGCTCGCGGCGGGCTTTGCGCAGGCAGGCAGGAGGACCTCCCGGCCTGCGCAACGATCAGTTTCCTTCGTATGGGGATACGACGACGTCGACCCGCTGGAATTCCTTCAGGTCCGAATAGCCGGTGGTGGCCATGGAGCGGCGCAGCGCACCGATGAGGTTGGAGGTGCCGTTGGTGTGGTGGCCGGGTCCGAAGAGGACCTCCTCCAGCGGGCCGACGGTGCCGACGTTGGCGCGGTCACCGCGCGGCAGTTCGGTGTGGTGCGCTTCCTGGCCCCAGTGCCATCCCTTGCCCGGCGCTTCCTCTGCCCGGGCCAGGGCGCTGCCCAGCATGACGGCGTCGGCGCCCATGGCGATGGCCTTGACGATGTCACCGGAGGTGCCCATGCCGCCGTCGGCAATGACGTGGACGTAGCGTCCGCCGGACTCGTCCATGTAGTCCCGGCGGGCGGCCGCGACATCGGAAATGGCCGATGCCATGGGTGAGTGGATGCCCAGGGCGCGGCGCGTGGTGGTGGTGGCGCCGCCGCCAAAGCCCACCAGGACGCCGGCCGCGCCGGTGCGCATCAGGTGCAGGGCCGGGGTGTAGCCCGCCGCGCCGCCCACGATGACGGGGACGTCAAGTTCGTAGATGAACTGCTTGAGGTTCAGCGGTTCGTGGTTCTTGGAAACATGTTCGGCGGACACTGTGGTCCCCCGGATGACGAAGATGTCGACGCCGGCGGCCAGGACCGTCTTGTAGTGTTCCTGGGTGCGCTGCGGGGTGAGGGAACCGGCCACGGTGACGCCGGCCTCGCGGATCTCGGCCAGGCGGGACGTGATGAGGTCCGGCTGGATGGGTGCCTTGTACAGTTCCTGCATCCGGCCGGTGACGGCGGGGCTGTTGACCTCGTCCTGCAGGGCTGCGATCTCATCCAGGACCGGCTGGGGGTCCTCGTAGCGGGTCCACAGGCCTTCGAGGTCGAGCACGCCCAGGCCGCCCAGCCGGCCCAGCGCGATGGCCGTCTGCGGGGACATGGCCGAGTCCATCGGGGCGGCGATCACGGGCATGCTGAACTGGTAGGCGTCGATCTGCCAGGAGACGGAGACGTCCTTGGGGTCGCGGGTGCGACGGTTGGGGACGATTGCAATGTCATCCAGGGAGTAGGCACGACGCCCACGCTTGCCACGGCCGATCTCGATCTCATAAGTCACTGCTCTAGGTTATCCCAGCAGGTGCGATGCCTTTAGCTACAGTGGCTTCGTGGGCAGGCGCTGGATTTTCGACGGGCACATCGCCGGCATCGGCACAGCATCGGGCCTGCGCGCGGTGGTCGGCGTATGGCAGCACTCCCCCTTTGGGCGGTTCACCGACGTCATGCTGCAGCTGCCCACCGGTCACCGGTTGCTGCTGGCACCAACCCGCGACGTGGCCGGCTTCATTTCCGCCACGTACAGCTTTGACGAGGTCCAGGTGGTGGACGTGCGCACCAGGCTCGCGGACCGGAGGTTGGCGGTCGACGCCGGGCCCCTGGTGGTCCGGGCCGTCACCGGGGCACGGACGTTGCTGGGTAATGGCCTGCGGATCGTGCCCCGCAGGCTTGCAGTGCATCCCGTCTGGCTTTCGGTGGTCAGTCCGCTGGCGGCGGCGGTTGCCCCGGGCGCCCGTACCTACGGCACGGCGGGAAGCGGCAGGGCGGAGTATTAC
>JABFWC010000357.1 GCA_013362385.1 Pseudarthrobacter sp. | reverse complement strand
TCCAGTTCTTCGTCCAGCCAGAACAGGGTCAGGGATAGCCCGGACATGTCCAGGCTGGTGACCAACTCACCGCATTCGGGTTCGACAACCTCGAGTCCGGCCCCGGTCAGCAGGGCCTCGACCTTGCCGAACAGCAGGAACAGCTCGTCGTACTTGACGGTTCCCAGGCCGTTGAGGATGGCTACCACGCGGCGGCCTGCGTTTTCCGGCTTGTCCTTCAGCAGCCCGTCCACCAGCAGCTGGGCCAGCTCGCTTGCCGTGGGCAGGGGCTGCTCGGAGATTCCAGGCTCGCCGTGGATGCCCAGGCCCACCGACATCATGCCTTCCGGAACGCTGAAGAGGGGCTCCTCTGCTCCTGGCAGGGTGCATCCTGCAAAAGCGACGCCGAGCGACCGGGTGTGGTGGTTGGCCTTGATCGCCAGCCGTTCCACCTCGTCGAGGTCCAGTCCCGCCTCCGCTGCTGCGCCCGCCACTTTGAACACGGTGAGATCGCCTGCAATGCCGCGGCGTTTGCCGATCTCCTCGAGGGGCGCGCTGGCGATGTCATCGGTAACCAGCACGGTGCGGGTTTCGATGCCTTCGGCGTTCAGCTTTTCCTGTGCCTGGCCGAAGTGCAGGACATCCCCGGCATAGTTGCCGTAGCTCAGCAGGACGCCGCCACCGGTCTGGGATGCCTTGGCCACCCGGTAAACCTGCCCCGCGGCGGGGGAAGCAAACATATTGCCGCAGGCACTCCCGGCAGCGAGTCCGGCTCCCACCAGGCCGGCGAAGGCCGGGTAGTGTCCGGATCCACCGCCGATGACCAGTGCCACCTGCCCCGCGGGAGACTCCGTGGAGCGGACCACACCGCCGTCAACCCGGGCCACGTACCGGCGGTTGGCGGCGACGAAGCCGTCAAGGGCGTCGTCTGCGAACTGCGCTGGGTCGTCAAATATCTTTGTCATGATTCCTCGTCGAACCGGTTGTCGGTTGGGGTGCCGGATTAGCGGGCCGGAACTGCCGCCGGGGTCTGCCGGCCCTGGGCCACCAGGCTGGTGCCCAGGGCATAGCCGTCGCGCTTGGGCAGGACCTGGCGGCGCAGGTAGTCCTGGTTGGCGGCGCTGACGCTCAGGCCGTCGCCGCCGTAGTGTTCGGTGCAGATGATGCCCTGGAAGCCAACGGAGATGGCGAACTGGAAGGCCTCGCGGTAGCTGATGAGGCCTGATTCCATGGGGGCCGGCATCGCGACGTACTGGTCCCGTGCCTGGTCCTCATCGCGGATGTAGTTCTTGACGTGCCAGTAGTTGGAGTACGGAAGGGTCTTGTGCACCAGTTCGCGCCAGTCCTCGATGGGGCGGTGCAGGCGGATCAGGTTGCCCAGGTCCGGGTTGAGTCCGACGTTGGGCAGGTCGATGTCCTGGACGAGCTGCACGGAGGAATCCCCCGTTCCCAGGTAGGTGTCTTCGTACATCTCAAGCGACACGAGCAGGCCGAGTTCAGCGGCGTGCTTGCCCACTTCGCGGATGCGGGTGACGGCGTTGTTCCACGCTTCCTTGTCCCCTACGGGATCCTTGTGGCCTTCTACCGTCCAGAACCACAGCTGCTTCTGCTGTTCAGGGGTGATGGCCTGGTGCAGGCCGATGGAGACAACCTCGCAGCCGAGGTGGGCCGCGGCCTCCAGGGTGCGGTGGGTGTAGGCGAGGTTGTCTTCCCAGTTGTCCTCTGCGATCACGCTCCGGCGGATGGCGGAGATGGAGGGCAGGCCAATGCCGGCGGCGGTAGCGGCTGCCTTCAGTTCATCCAGCCGGGTGGCGGAGAGGTCGCCGGGACTAACCCAGCTGTCGGTCAGGTCGGCGTTGGTGAAACCGGCATCGGCCACTTCTTCGAAGACCTTCTGCCAGTCGCTGGCGGGTGCGTCCTGCGCCGTGGTTCCGTCGACCCTGGTTCCCGGGAACTGCAGCAGGGCTGCGGCGATTGGCCAGTTTTCAGCTGTGTACGGCATTGTCACTCCAAATCTAGATCGCATTTCCTATAGGATCTATGCTTCCGGTGGGCCATGTCAAGGGCCGTTTTATTTTGCCTGCCCAGGGCTGGCTGATCGCGGGGGTGCTTACCGGCAGCCGGCACCCCCAAGAGCGAAGTGCTAGCTGCGAACTTCGCTGTCGTGCTGTGAGCGCTGCTTGACGCCCTCGATGTGGTCGATCATTTTCTGCCGGGCGAGTTCGGCGTCGCCGGCCTCAAAGGCCTTGAGGATTTCAGTGTGCTCCGCGATGGCGTAGTCGGCGTCAGTCACGCCCAGCCCGCCGAAGAAGCGGAAGCGCTGCACCTGGCCGCCCAGGGCATTGTAGGCGGACAGCAGGAACTGGTTGTCCGCGAATTCGGCGATGAGGCGGTGGAAACGTTCATCCGCCTCCCAGTATGCGCGGAACTCGGCGAAGGACGGACCGCGCGGGGCTGCCTTCAGGTCCTCGATAGCCTGCTCCAACTGCGCGGTCAACTGCGTGTCCGCGTGCTTGCACGCCATGAACGCGTTGGCTGGTTCGATCACCAGCCGGGCGTCCATCAGGTCTGCCAGCTCCTCCGGAGAAAACAACGGAGCCACCCGGTAACCGCGCAGGGCCATTCTCCGGACCATGCCGGTGGCCTCCAGCCGTGCAAGCGCCTCCCGCACCGGTGTGGGGGAAACGTCGAGTTCCCTGGCCATCCCGTCGATACTGACAGGCGTGCCGGCCTCCAGCCGGCCGTCCATGAGGGCAACAAGAAGTGCTTCATAGACGTGGTCGGCGAGGACCTGCCTGCTCACGCCGCCGGAGGCCTGGTTCTTGATTGCCATGTAGAAATCCTATAGCCGGAAGATGCCCGCGAATGCTGGCATGAAGGGCGCTGCCACGGGGACGCGGGCCTGAAGGTGCCGTGCAGGCGGGGGCCGCACGGCACCTTCATGGTAGCCGTCCTAGGAAACCTGCAGGCCGCCGTTGATGTCGTAGGTGGCCGCCGTAATGTAACCGGCGTCTTCGCTCAGCAGGAACGCGATCAGGGCCGCCACTTCCTCGCGGGTTCCCACACGACCCATCATGATGCCCTCGGACATCTGGGCCTTGCGGTCATCGCTGAGCGTGCCGCCCATGATGTCGGTGTCAATCGGGCCGGGGGCGATGGCATTCACGGTGATGTTGTGCTCGCCCACTTCGCGGGCCAGGGCGCGGGTGAACCCGAGGATTCCCGCCTTGGACGCGCTGTAGGCCACTTTGGAGTAGGTGCCGCCGCCGCGCTGGGCCGAAATGGAGGAGATGCTGACAATCCGGCCCAGACCACGTTCGATCATGCCTTTGAGCACCCGCTGGGACACGATGAACGTCCCGCGCATGTTGACGGCAAAGACCTTGTCCCACTCCGCCACGGTGGTTTCCATGAAAGGAGTGGGGGAACTGATTCCGGCGAGGTTCACGAGGCCGACGACCGGCGGAAGGGCCTGTTCGATTTCCGTGATGGCCCGGTCCACCGACGCTTCGTCGGAGACGTCAGCGCCCACGCCGATCGCCTTGACGGCCCGGCTGGAGCCGATCTCCGCTGCGGCGGCCGCGGCATCTTCCGCATTGACGTCCAGGATGGCGATGGACCAGCCCTCGCTGGCCAGACGGTCGGCCGTGGCGCGGCCGATGCCGCGTGCCGAGGCTGCGCCGGTCAGGACTACGGTGCGTTCTGCGGGGAAGGTGTGCTGTTCAGTCATGTGGTGGTTCCTAGTGGGTTTCGGCGGCGGGAATGGTGGCGCCGGGAGTGGAGACGCCTTCCGGCCGCTTGCGGGCGTAAAGGTAAGTGGCGACGGCAGTGACGGCGAGGCACGCGGCCAGGAAGACCAGGCCGGTCTGGCTGCTGCCCGTGGCGTCTTTGAGGATGCCGACAATGTAGGGCGCGACGAAACCGCCAAGGTTGCCGAGCGAGTTGACCATCGCCAGCCCGGCCGCGGCGGCAGCGCCGGTCAGGGCTGCGGAAGGCATGGCCAGGAAGGGTGCGATTGCGGAGTAGATGCCCATGGCCGCGAGGGTCAGGAAGACCATGGCGAGCACGGCATTGACCGGGAGCAGGAAGCCGGCGCCCAGGAGGCCGACGGCGGCGAGCACCATGCTCACGCTGGCGTGCCAGACGCGGTTGCCGGTACGGTCCGACCTCTTGCTCCAGAAGTAGACGAACACCGCTGCGATGGCGTACGGAATGAAGACGATGAACCCGACCTGGGTTGAGTCGAAGGTGCCCAGTGCCTTGACGATGGTGGGCAGCCACAGGCCGAGGCCGTAGATGCCGCAGACCAGGCCGAAGTACAGTGCGGAGTAGGCAATGGTGCGCGGATCCTTCAGGCCGGCCAGGAAGTTGTGGTTTCCGACCTTCTGCTTGTGCGCCAGTTCCGCGTTCATGGTGGTGGAGAGCCATTCGCGCTCTTCGGGCTTCAGCCACTTGGCGTGCTCCGGGCGGTCGGTCATCACGAAGGGCGTGATGATGCCGAGGATGATGGCGGGGATGCCTTCGATGATGTACAGCCACTGCCAGCCGTGCAGCCCCGCGACGCCTTCGAGTCCCAGCAGCATGCCGGACACTGGAGCGCCCAGGGCGTTGGAGATGGGCTGGGCGAGGATGAAGATACCCAGCACGGTCACGCGCTGGGCGGCCGGGAACCAGAGGGTCAGGTAGAAAAGGATTGCGGGGAAGAAGCCGGCTTCCGCAGCGCCCAGCAGGAAGCGGATGACGTAGAAAGTGGCTTCACCGTTCACCAGGAACATCGCTGTCGCGAAAATGCCCCAGGTGATGAGGATGCGGGCGATCCACTTGCGGGCGCCGTAGCGGTACATGCCGCCGTTGCTGGGGATTTCGAGCAAGGCGTAGCCCAGGAAGAAGATACCTGCGCCCAAGCCGTAGGCGGCTTCGGTCAGGCCGATGTCGTTCTGCATGCCGAGCTTGGCGAAGCCGACGTTATTGCGGTCGAGGTAGGCGACGAAGTACAGGAGGACGATCAGGGGCATGAGCCGCCGACGGACCTTGCGGAGGGTTGCCTCCCCCAGGTCACCGAGCGCCGGGGCGGATGCGCGGGCGCTCATCGCTGCCCTCCGATGATGACTTGGGGACCCTTTAACAGGCAATGCGCGCGCATAACGACTCCTTTGGCTGGCGGCATTTATGGGAAGGTTTGATATCAGATGTCTGATGTCTGTCTGAGATTCTAGTCACAGCGCCGTGAGCACGTCAATACGACTGGGAGGGCGTGGGCGGGAAGACCTTTGAAGCGGGCAGGACCCACTGTGGAAAAGAGCCGGCTGCGGGTCGTTTAGCCTGCGGTGGCGCCGCTGCGGCTTGCCTCTGCGAGGTAGTGTTCGTAGTCCTCGAAGGTCTGGGTGATGTGGGCATCCATCGCGGAGCGCGCCACCCCGGGCTCGCCGGACGCGACGGCGGCCAGCACGAGTTTGTGGTGGTGGATGGCGTGGCGCTGCACATCAGGGAACGCGGAAGTCGCGCGGCGCATGGCGAACAGCAGCGTCGACAACTGGCCCAGCAGCGCCGGGACGAACGGATTGCCGGAGGCCCGCAGGATGCGGTCGTGGAAGGCGATGTCAGCAACGGTCAGGGCGTCCACGTCGCCGGCCTCGTGCGCGGCTTCCATCTCGTGCAGGCTTTGTTCCATCGCGGCAATGTCATCCTGGTTGTGCCGGACGGCAGCAAGTTCGGCCGCCCCGGTTTCCACCATGCGCCGAACCTCGAGCAGCAGCAGCGCCACCTGTTCGGAGGCCACCCCCCTCGAGGCGGCCTGCATGATGGCGTCCAGCCCGGTCCACCGCTCCGGCGGATTGACGAAAGTGCCAAGCCCGCGTTTGACGTAGACGACGTTCTGCGCCTTGAGGACATTCATGGCCTCGCGTGCCGTCAGCCTGCTGACCCCCGATTCCTTGGCGATGTCCGCTTCAGGCGGCAGGGCGTCGTCGGGCTTAATCTCTCCGCTGAGGATGTGCTCGAGGACTCTGTCCACAACGACGTCCACCAGCGTGCGCCGTGCTTGTGCCATCCCGCTCCCCTGCCTGGCCGCCATGGCCCGTGTTGCCCCTTAAACCCTACTCGACGTCTGACATCCGGCGGCACGCGTTACGCGTATCGCACGAGAACGTCATTAAACGCGAAACGCGGGGCCTCCCCCGGGGTCCGTCGGACGGACCGGCCGGAAGTGGCCCCGCGTTACGCAGTTTTGCTAGAGCGCTGCGTAAACCTCGCGCAGCAGCTTTGCGGTTTCGGACGGCGTCTTGCCGACCTTCACGCCGGCAGCCTCAAGGGCTTCCTTCTTGGCCTGGGCCGTACCGGCGGAGCCGGACACGATGGCGCCTGCGTGGCCCATGGTCTTGCCTTCGGGGGCGGTGAAGCCGGCGACGTAGCCAACCACGGGCTTGGTCACGTTGGCCTTGATGAAGTCGGCAGCGCGCTCTTCGGCATCACCACCGATTTCGCCGATCATGACGATGGCCTTGGTTTCGGGGTCGGCTTCGAACGCGGCCAGGGCGTCGATGTGGGTGGTGCCGATGATGGGGTCGCCACCGATGCCGATGGCGGTGGAGAACCCAAGGTCGCGCAGTTCGTACATCATCTGGTAGGTCAGCGTGCCTGACTTGGAGACCAGGCCGATGGGGCCCTTGCCGGTGATGTT
>JABFWC010000015.1 GCA_013362385.1 Pseudarthrobacter sp. | reverse complement strand
GTGCCGGGCTCGGTCACGGTCAGCCGGCTCTGCGCCATCGCCAGCTATGCCACCGGGCACCAGATGGTCAGCACTATCGACGCCCGCCTGCTGCCGGGCTCGCCGCGGGCCGAAGCCGTGGCAGCCTGCTTCCCCGCCGGCTCCATGACGGGAGCGCCCAAGATCAGCACCATGGCCATCCTGGACATGCTGGAAGCCGGGGCACGCGGGATTTACTCCGGCGCTATCGGCTACTTTTCCCTCAACGCGGCGACCGACCTCGCCGTCGCCATCCGGACGCTGGTGGTCACTAGCGGCGGTGACGGAACCGTGGAACTCTCGCTCGGCGTCGGCGGTGCCATCACCTCGGATTCCGTACCGGACGACGAGTACGAGGAGATCCGCACCAAGGCGTTCGGCGTGCTCTCCACCCTGGGTTCGACGTTCCCGGAGGACTGACCTAAGCCCATCCCGCAGCGCTCCGGGCAGGAAGCGCCGGAGATCCGTTTAGGAATGCCCGGTTGCGGGTACTCCCATCACCTCTACCCGCTCAAGCCACGCGGCGGACCCTTGTGCGATGCCAGCAGAGTTAGGTCTTCCGTGACGGGCTCCTCTCCCTCCCATGACACCGGCCAGCACCGGCCGCGCAGCCTCAAATACATCCTGATGCTGGGTGCCCTGGCGGCCCTTCCGGCCGTCACCACTGACATGTACCTGCCCTCGCTGCCCGCGGTGGTGCAGGACCTGGACACCAGCCAGGCTGCTACCCAGCTGACCTTGTCCGGAACCCTCCTCGGAGCGGGGATCGGCCAGCTGGCCATCGGACCGTTTGCCGACCGGTTCGGACGGCGGCTGCCGCTGCTGATCGGCATCTCGCTGCACGTGGCCATCTCGCTGTTGTGCTCCGTGGCGCCCAATATCCAGACGCTGACCGTGCTGCGCGTCCTGCAGGGCTTCTTCAACGCAGCGGCCTCGGTGGTGGCCCTCGCCGTCATCCGCGACCGGTTCGTCGGTTCCACGGCCGCCCGGCTGCTGTCCCGGCTGATGCTGGTGATCGGCGTCGCCCCGCTCTTCGCGCCCACTGTCGGCGAGGCGATCGCCGGACTCTGGAACTGGCGTGGCGTCTTCTATGCCCTGGCGCTCATCGGGCTGGCCCTCGTGGCAATCGTCTGGAGATTCATGCCGGAGACACTGCCGGACGACAGGCGCAGCCCTGGACGGCCCCGGTACGTGGCCGGCGCGTACTGGTCGCTGCTGCGGGACAAGCATTTCATGGCACTGGCCGTCATCCCCGGGCTCGGTCTGGCGCTGATCATGAGCTACGTGGTGGGATCGCCATTCGTCTTCCAGCAGGAGTACGGCTTCAGCGGGCAGCAGTTCGCCCTCGCCTTCGCCCTAAACGGGGCCGCGCTGGTGCTGTCGGCGCAGCTCAATGCCGCGCTCGTCCGGAAATTCCCGCCCGTGCGCCTCCTGCGCACCGCCCTCCTGGTCCAGTTGGCCTGTGCCCTGCTGCTCCTGGCCGTGGTGGCAACGGGTGCCGGCGGCGCTTTGGGGCTGATGGCGGGCCTGTGGCTGGTCCTGGCCGCCCAGGGCATGATTCCCGCAAACGCCTCCGTGCTGGCCCTGCACAACTACGGATACATGGCCGGGACTGCGGCGGCCGTCATCGGAGCCCTGCAGTCCGGGGTCGCGGGGCTTGTCAGCCCCCTGGTAGGGCTCTTGGGCGGACAAGCCATGTCGATGGTCAGCGTGATGATCGGCAGCTGCGCCGTCGCGGTGTTGGTCCTGGCCGTGGGTACGCCCGCCTACCGGAGGGGCGGCTGGCCGGAGCATGTGGAGAACGACGACGACACGCGGGTCGGTGCCGACGAGTAGGTACGCGTGCGGCCTTTTACTGGACCGTCGCCGTCAGCCTGGCCACGTTGTCCACATACCGTGCGGCGAGGGGCCGCTTCCGCCAGTCGGCGAGCTTGAGTTCGTGCGAGATGTCCCGGTAGGTGTCCTCCACGGCACGCATCTTGTTCACGATGTCCTCGCCCAGGAGCATCACGGACACCTCCAGGTTCAGGGAAAAGGAGCGCATGTCCATGTTGCTGGACCCGAGCACCGCCACCTCGTCGTCGATGGTGAAGTGCTTGGCGTGCAGCACGAAAGGGGCCTTGTACAGGTAGATCCGCACGCCGGCTTCCAGGAGGGCCTCATAGTACGACTGCTGGGCGTGGTGCACCAGGAACTGGTCACCCTTTTCGGAGACGAAGAGTTCCACGTCCACGCCGCGCTGGGCCGCGGTGGTGATCGCATAGAGCAGGGAGTCATCCGGAACGAAGTACGGGCTGCAGATGGAGATCCGGTGCTGGGCGGAGTAGATCAGGGTGTTGAAGAGCCGCAGGTTGTTCTCCGTGCTGAAGCCCGGCCCGCTGGGGACCACCTGGGCGGTGACGGCGCCGGGATGCGGGTCCGACGGCGGCTGCAGCTGGTGTTCCAGGGACTCGTCGGTTTCACCCAGCCAGTCAGTGGCGAACACGACGTTCAGGGTGGTGACGATGGGCCCCCGCAGGCAGGCCATCAGCTCCACCCACTCGCGCCCGGCCTTGCGGTGCCGCGGGTTGTTGTAGGAGGGCTCGATCAGGTTCTGCGACCCGGTGAAGGCGACCTCGCCGTCCACCACCATGATCTTGCGGTGGTTCCGGAGGTCGGGGCGGCGCCACTGGCCGTGGATGGGCAGCAACGGCAGCATGCGCTTCCACTGGATCCTGCCGGCCCTCAGGCGCTTGAGCAGGTTCTTGTAGCCCTTGATGCGCAGCGTGCCGATGTGGTCGAACAGGAGGCGCACTTCCACGCCCCGCTCGGCGGCTTCCTCCATCGCCGTGATCAGGTCGTCGGTGACGTGGTCCGTGCTCATGATGTAGAACTCGGCATTGACGTACTTCCTGGCCTTCCGGACGGCCTGCGTCATCGCCAGGATGGAGTCCGGGTAGCCGGGGATGAGGTCCACGGAGTTGCCGTCCACCATGGGCAGCGAACCCAGGGTGCGGTTCAGTTCGGCGGCGGACTTCACCCACTCCGGGCCCGGGTAGTCGCTTTCCGCGTCCGACAGTGCGGTGATGCCTGCATGCACCCGGTTGTTGACCAGCTTTTGCTGTTCCCGGCGGCGGCTGGACAACCGGAAGTTGCCGAACAGCAGGAACAGGACGATGCCCAGAAAGGGGATAAAGAAGATGCCCAGCAGCCAGGCCATAGCCGTGGTGGGTCGCCTGTTGCCGGGAATGATGCCGATGGCCAGGACCCTGATGGCAAAATCGATGAACCCCAGGAGTACCACCACCCACGTCGGCGCGGTGCCGGCAAGCGAAAAAGGCCACAACACGTCAAGAACCCCCGCGGAAGATCGGGCTCCGGCGGACGAATTCCAGCCGGGACACTCTGCCCAGCTTATCGGCGGCACCGCACTAAGCTGGTGCCATGAGCTCTCCCGCCCCCGTGGCACTCGTTTTCCTCGACCCCGCCTTTCCGGACGGCCGGGTGGCTGACGCAGCCAAACCCCAACTGCTGGTCACGGACCTGGGGGTGACCCGCGGCGATGGCGTCTTCGAAACCATGCTGGCGGTGGGCGGGACGGTCCGGAAGATGCCGGCTCACCTGCACCGGCTGGCAGGGTCGGCCGAGGCGCTGGACCTGGTGATTCCCGGCCCGGACGAGTGGCAGCGTGCCATCGCCGCCGCCGTTGCCGGCCACCGCTCCGAGCACCCGCCCGCGGACCCCGCCGCGGATGAACTGGTGGTCAAGCTGGTGGTCACCCGTGGCGCCGAGGGTGCCCCGACTCCCACTTCCTGGGTGCAGGTCTCCCCCGCCGGAGGGGCCGGGCGGCGCCAGCGCGAGACGGGAATCGACGTCATCCTGCTGGACCGGGGTTATGACAGCGACGTGGCCGAACGGGCCCCCTGGCTGCTCCTTGGCGCCAAGACGCTCTCCTATGCGGTGAACATGGCGGCGCTGCGCCACGCCCACAAGCAGGGCGCTGACGACGTCATCTTCCTGTCGTCGGACGGGCGCGTCCTGGAAGGGCCCACCTCCACGGTGCTGCTCGCGCAAGTGGAAAGATCCGCTGACGGCACGACCGTCAAGCGCCTCGTCACACCCAGGCTGGACAGCGGCGTCCTGCCCGGCACCTCGCAGGGCGCCCTCTTCGCCGCAGCCAAGGAGGCCGGCTGGGAACTCGGGTACGGTCCGCTGGTGCCGCAGGACCTTTTAGACGCCGACGCGGTGTGGCTGATCTCCAGCGTCCGCCTGCTCGCCCCCGTGAACCGGATCGACGGCAAGGATATCGGCAGCCCGGCCGTCCAGAAGGAGCTCACGGCCGAGCTGAGCGAGCTGTTTGCCGGCATCCACTAAGGCCGGGGGCAGTACCCCTGTCCGGGTCTTTTCCCTGTTCAGCCTGACCCGTAAGGTGTGGACCATGGAGTCGCAAAACCTGCCCATCGAAAAACTGTCCTTCGACGACTGCTGGGAGCTCCTCGACGGCGATACCCTGGGCCGGCTGGCCATCGTGGTTGACGGCCACCCCGAAATCTTCCCGGTGAACTACGTCGTCCACCTGCGCAGCATCGTCTTCAGGACGGCCCCGGGCACCAAGTTCTGGGGCGCGAAGATGGAGCGGCCGGCAGCCCTGGAAATCGACGGCTACGATCCCCTCACGGAACTTGCGTGGAGCGTGGTGGTGCGGGGCGATACGGAGATCCTGGAGGACCAGGCGGACAGGGATGCGGTGGACGGGCTGGGCCTGGAGCCGTGGCAGCCGGGCGAGAAGGCCAACTATGTCCGCCTGAACGCCCGGGCCTTGACCGGCCGGCGTTTCAAGGTGAACCGTCCGGATGCCTGGAACACCCGCCTCCAGGACCGGCGGCGGGCCTCGTTCGAGTAGCCCTCAGGCGCGGGATGGCGGCGACTGCCGCGTGAGCTGCGCCTCCAGTCCGGACAGCAGGATGTCGAGCCCTTGCTCCAGCTCTGCCTCGCCGTCGTACTCCGCGAGCGCAGGCGCCAACGCACGCAGCCGGGGAAACTCCTTGGCCGGCAGCCGCTGCAGCCCCATGCGCAGCAGCACCTCGTTCTCCTCCGGGTCCACCACGAACTCCTGCAGCTCATTGAGGATGTGCCCGTAGAGGAAGCCGTAGAACGCGCGGTAGACGTGCAGCGCGTCAGCCGCGCCGAACCCGGCCGCCGCCAGGAGCGCGAGGATCTGTTCCAGCGGCCTCAGCGTACCCAGTGGCCGGAGTCCCAGCGGGGTGGAAAGCGGCCTGGTGACCAGCAGCGGCACCACGTTGGGATGCTTCAGCGCCAGCCGGCGGAGGTCGTGGGCGAGCCCCCGCAGCCGGGCCTTCCAGTCCGGGTCTCCTACCCGGGAGATGCTGAGCTGTCCAAGGACCAGCTCGGCAACACCGTCAAGCAGGGCCGCCCGGTTTTCGGCATAGCGATACAGGCTCATGGGATCCCGCCCTAGTTCCTGGCCGAGGCGGCGCATGGTGAGGGCCTCCAAGCCCTCGGCGTCCACGAGTTCCAGCGCTTTGGCGAGCACGATACCGCGGCTCAGGGGCCTTCTGGCCGGCGAAGCGTCGGACGCGGGTTTCCTGGGGGCAGCCACGGGGTTCCGTCCTGGTTGTAAGCGGCGCAAGCCTTGGGGTGGCCTGCTTGCCGGATGGCGGGTCTACGCGTAAAGTCTACAGTGTAGATGCGGTGCCGAGAGCACCGATGTATCCCTTGACCCTTTGAAGGATGCACTACACAACTCTTTGCCCCAGTGCAGGGCATGGAGGTTCGCCGCTGTAGCCTCACGGCGGCGCCACGCACCTAGCGAAGGGAAGCCATCATGGCGCATTCGCAATTCGACCTTTTTCTCGAGGAAGCCACCTACTTCGATCAGGCATCCGATTCCACCTTGGACCGCGACCGGTTCTTTGGTCTCTATATGAGCTGGTGCTTCATCAACCAGCACGTTCCCGGACCGGAAGACACCTTCTGGGCGGCCATGAAGGACAAAATGCCCGGCGGCCGCAAGGGCGTGCGTATGACCGGGCCCGCCGCCGCCGACTACATCGTGACCACCTATCCCGAACTGGTTTAGCGGAACGCTTCAGCACCGGCACGCGGCCGGTTCAGCTCACGTGGGAATGATCCGGAAGAGGAACCTGCTGCGGACCATCACCCACAGCAGTCCCAGCACCGCCACATAGGCCGCTGTATTGAGCAGTAGTCCTTGCCCAGGTAGGGAGCCCACACCATGGTGGCCCGGCCGCCGTCGGACTTCCTGAAAGCCGTGGCGACGGCCTGGAAGGCCTTGCGGTAGGCTGCCGGCTCATGACCTAAGACGGCGGGCACCGCACCCAGCCGTTCGGTGAAGCCCGCGGCAGTGTCCTCTCCCCATTCCAGCGCTGCGCCGAACCATGACTTCCCCTCGTCCGGCGCAGCCGTTCCCGCAGCCTGCGCCGCCGTCGCAGCCCCTGCAGGTCCCAGCACTGCCAACAGGGCAGTCAACACCACGGCAAGGACCGGGGCCGGGACAGGACGTGGGGCCGGACCTTTGCAGTGCCGGCATTTTGGTAACGCGTGGTTGTTCGCATGCTGGCAAGACCCCCCGGTACTCATGCTGTGGCGCGGGGCAGGGCCCCCGGTATGAACTGATCGGCCCGGGGGCACCCGGCGGGCACGCC
>JABFWC010000347.1 GCA_013362385.1 Pseudarthrobacter sp. | reverse complement strand
ACCCGGATCGAGCTGACCGAGGTGGACGGCTACGTGTGGCACTGCTACCTGCCGCACATCCAGCCCGGCCAGAAGTACGGCTACCGGGTCCACGGCCCGTACGATCCCGCCAGCGGAAACCGGTTCAACCCGAACAAGCTGCTCATGGACCCCTACGCCAAGGCCATCCAGGGCCAGATCGACTGGGACCCGGCGCTTTTCTCCTACAACTTCGGCGACCCCGATTCCCGCAACGATGCTGACTCTGCGCCGCACACCATGCACGGCGTGGTCATCAACCCGTTCTTCGAATGGGACGGCGACCGCCAGCTGCGGGTCCCGTACCACGAGTCGGTCATCTACGAAGCCCACGTCAAGGGCCTCACGGAGCTGCACCCCGAAATTCCCGAGGAACAGCGCGGCACCTACGCCGGCGTCGCCCACCCCGCCGTCATCGAGCACCTGAAGAAGCTCGGCGTCACCGCCATCGAGCTCATGCCGGTGCACCAGTTTGTTAATGACGGCACCCTCCAGGACAAGGGGCTGAGCAACTACTGGGGCTACAACACCATCGGGTTCTTCGCCCCGCAGAACACCTACAGCTCCACAGGCGACGTGGGGCACCAGGTCCAGGAATTCAAGGCCATGGTCAGGGACCTGCACCGCGCCGGCATCGAGGTCATCCTCGACGTCGTCTACAACCACACGGCCGAAGGCAACCACCTCGGCCCCACGCTGTCCTTCAAGGGCATCGACAACCAGGCCTACTACCGCCTGGTGGACAACGACCTCAAGCACTACATGGACTACACCGGCACCGGCAACTCGCTCAACGTGCGGCACCCGCACTCCCTGCAGCTGCTGATGGACTCCCTGCGGTACTGGGTTACGGAAATGCACGTCGACGGCTTCCGCTTCGACCTCGCCTCCACCCTGGCCCGCGAGTTCTACGACGTCGACAAGCTCTCCACCTTCTTCGAACTCATCCAGCAGGACCCCGTCGTGTCCCAGGTCAAGCTCATCGCAGAGCCATGGGACGTGGGCCCCGGCGGCTACCAGGTGGGCAACTTCCCGCCGCAGTGGACGGAATGGAACGGCAAGTACCGCGACACCGTGCGCGACTTCTGGCGCGGTGAACCCTCCACCCTTGGCGAATTCGCCTCCCGCCTGACCGGCTCCGCGGACCTCTACGAAAGCTCCGCCCGGCGTCCCGTGGCATCGATCAACTTCGTCACCGCACACGACGGCTTCACCATGCGGGACCTGGTCTCCTACAACGAGAAGCACAACCAGGCCAACGGCGAAGGCAACAACGACGGCGAGTCCCACAACCGCTCCTGGAACTGCGGCGTGGAAGGGGACACCGACGACGAAAAGGTGCTGACCCTGCGCGCCCGCCAACAGCGGAACTTCATCGCCACGCTGCTGCTCTCCCAGGGCGTGCCGATGGTGCTGCACGGCGACGAGCTCGGCCGCACCCAGCAGGGCAACAACAACACCTACTGCCAGGACTCCGAGTTGAGCTGGATTCACTGGGAGGCCATGGACCAGCCGCTGACCGAGTTCACCGCATTCGTCAGCAAGCTGCGGCACGACCACCCCACGTTCAGGCGCAGCCGCTTCTTCGACGGTAGGCCCGTGCGCCGTGGCCAGGGCGAGAAGCTGCCGGACATCGTCTGGCTGAAGACCGACGGCACCGAGATGCTGCCCGAGGACTGGGGGAGCGGCTTCGGCCGGACCATCGGCGTGTTCTACAACGGCGACGGCATCCAGGAGCAGGATTCACGCGGCCGCCGGATCACCGATGACAGCTTCATCATGGCCTTCAACGCCCACGACGACGCCGTGGACTTCTGCATCCCGTCGGAGGAATATTCGCAGTATTGGGAAGTCCTGATCGATACCGCCGCACAGGCTGACGCGTACGAACCGCTCAAAGCGGGCGCAACGTTGACGCTTGACGCGAAGTCCATGGTGGTACTGCGGGCCTACTCCGGTCCCGAGGCGGAGGTGGACCTTTCCGCGGCCGCGTCGCTGGCCTCCATGGTTGAGCACGAGGAAGCCCAGGAGGAGATGGTGGAGGCCCAGACCAAAGCCGCGGAGGAGAGCGAGGCAAGGGCAACGGGCGCCGACGAGGCAACCAAAGCCGGCGG
The DNA here is from genome assembly GCA_013362385.1 of Pseudarthrobacter sp. Taxonomy (GTDB): domain Bacteria; phylum Actinomycetota; class Actinomycetes; order Actinomycetales; family Micrococcaceae; genus Arthrobacter. The sequence goes on along the minus strand of JABFWC010000347.1, from coordinate 4,563 downwards.
GGCGAAGGCGGCCAAGAAGTGAGGACGCCCGCCTCGACCTACCGGCTGCAGATCCGGCGGGGCTTCACCCTGTTCGACGCCGCGGAAAAAGTCCCGTACCTGAAGAACCTCGGCGTCGACTGGGTGTACCTGTCACCCATCCTGACCGCGGAGCAGGGCTCGGACCACGGCTACGACGTGACCGATCCCTCCGCCGTCGATCCCGAGCGCGGCGGGCCCGAAGGGCTGCTGGCACTGTCCAAGGCCGCCCGCGAGCACGGCATGGGGGTGCTGGTGGACATCGTGCCCAACCACGTGGGTGTTGCCACTCCAATCCAGAACCCCTGGTGGTGGTCGCTGCTGAAGGAAGGGCAGGACTCGCCGTACGCCGAGGCGTTCGACGTCGACTGGGAGCTGGGCGGCGGGAAGGTCCGGCTGCCCATCCTGGGCTCGGACGCGGACCTGGACAAACTGGAGGTCAAGGACGGGGAACTCCGCTACTACGACCACCGGTTCCCGCTGACCGAGGGCACCTACACCGAGGGGGATTCCCCGCAGGACGCGCACAGCCGCCAGCACTACCAGCTGATGGACTGGCGCCGGGCCGATGCCGAGCTGAACTATCGCCGCTTCTTCGCGGTCACCACCCTGGCAGGGATCCGGGTTGAGGAACCGTCGGTCTTCGACAAGGCCCATGCGGAGGTGGGCCGCTGGTTCAACGAGGGGCTGGTGGACGGACTCCGGGTGGACCACCCCGACGGCCTCGCCGATCCCGCCGGCTACCTTCGGTGGCTGAAGGACCTCAGCGGGGGCGCCTACGTCCTGGTGGAAAAGATCCTGGAACCGGGCGAGGTCCTGCCCCAGGAGTTCGCATGTGAAGGCACCACCGGCTATGACGCGCTCGCAGATGTGGACCGGGTCTTCGTCGACCCGGCGGGACAGCAGGCGCTGGATGCACTGGACGCTTCATTGCGCGGGACGTCCGGGCCTGCGGACTACGCGGAAATGATCCGCGGCACCAAGCGGATGATCGCCGATGGCATCCTTCGGTCCGAGGTGCTGCGCCTGGCCCGGCTGGTTCCGGAGTCCTACGGGCTTGAGCCGGACCAGGCGGCAGACGCGATCGCCGAGATCATCGCCTCCTTCCCGGTCTACCGGACATACCTGCCCGTCGGCGCGGAAATCCTCAAGGAGGCCTGCGAGTCGGCCGCCGCGCACCGGCCCGACCTGGAGGTGGCGGTTGGAACACTGCTTCCGCTGCTCCTGGACCCTGCCAATCCCATCGCCGTCCGCTTCCAGCAGACCTCCGGCATGGTCATGGCCAAGGGCGTGGAGGACACCGCCTTCTACCGCTACACCCGGCTGGGCACCCTGACCGAAGTCGGCGCCGAACCCACCGAATTCGCCGTTTCCCCGGAGGAATTCCACCGGCGGATGCAGCGTCGCCAGCAGGACCTTCCGCTGTCCATGACCACCCTCTCGACCCACGACACCAAGCGCAGCGAGGATGCCCGGGCCCGGATCTCGGTCATCGCCGAACTGCCGCAGGAGTGGACGGAAACCCTGGAAACGCTGCGCCGCCTGGCGCCGATCCCCGACGGCCCGTACGAGAACCTGCTGTGGCAGGCCGTTGTCGGGGCGTGGCCGGCAAGCCGTGAACGCCTGCAGGGGTATGCATCCAAGGCGGCGCGCGAAGCCGGGAACTCCACCAAGTGGACGGACCCCAACGAGGACTTCGAGGCGCAGGTCGAGGCCGCCGTGGACGCGGTCTTCGACGACGCCGAGGTTGCCAAGGTGGTGGGCGACTTCGTGGCGCGCATCGACGCCTTCTCCGCGACCAACTCGGTCTCTGCCAAGCTGGTGCAGTTGACCATGCCCGGCGTCCCGGATGTCTACCAGGGCAGCGAGTTCTGGGAACGTTCGCTCACCGACCCGGACAACCGCCGTCCCGTGGACTTTGCGGCCCGGCAGGCAGAGTTGGCAAAGCTCGACGACGGGACGTTGCCGCGGGCGGGAACCGAGGCCAGCAAGCTTTTGGTCACCTCGCGGGCACTGCGCCTGCGCCGGGACCGGCCGGAGCTGTTCCAGGGCTATGCACCGGTGGCGGCGACCGGAGCGGCGGCGGCCCACCTGGTCGCCTTCTCGCGCGGCGCCGGCGCTTCCCCCGGCGTCCTCACCCTGGCTACGCGGCTGCCCGCCGGACTGGAAGCCGGCGGCGGGTGGCGGGACACCGCCGTCGAACTTCCCTCCGCCATGCGCGACGAACTCACCGGCGCCACCCACGGTCCCGGTCCCGTTTCCGTGGCCGGGGTCCTGGGTACCTACCCCGTGGCCCTGCTGGTACCCGTGGATGGAGAAAAGGCATGACCCTCACCAACGCCGGACCCGAACGCTTCGACGTGTGGGCTCCGGAGGCCACGTCGGTGATCCTGCTGGCCGACGGCCGGCAGTACCCCATGCAGAAGAAGGACACGGCCCCCGGATCTGAAGGCTGGTGGACGGCGTCCGACGCCCCGGCCGAGGGCGACGTGGACTACGGCTACCTGCTGGACGGGGAAACGCGTCCGCTGCCGGACCCGCGGTCCCGGCGGCTGCCCGCCGGCGTCCACGAGCTGTCCCGCGCCTACGACCCCGCCACTTATGCGTGGCAGGACTCCGGCTGGCGCGGCAAGGACCTGCAGGGCACGGTGATCTACGAACTCCACGTGGGCACCTTCACCCCCGAAGGAACCCTCGACGCTGCCGTGGAAAGGCTCGGCTACCTGGCGGACCTGGGCATCGATTTCTTGGAGCTGCTGCCGGTCAACGGCTTCAACGGGACGCACAACTGGGGTTATGACGGCGTCCAGTGGTACGCGGTCCACGAAGGCTACGGCGGACCGGCAGCCTACCAGCGGTTCGTCGACGCCGCGCACGCGGCAGGGCTGGGCGTCATCCAGGACGTGGTCTACAACCACCTGGGGCCCAGTGGCAACTACCTGCCCAAATTCGGCCCGTACCTTAAGCAGGGGGACGCGAACACCTGGGGCGACTCGGTGAACCTCGACGGGCCGGGCTCGGACGTGGTGCGCGAATACATCCTGGACAACGCCGCTCTGTGGCTGCGGGACTACCACGTGGACGGGCTCCGGCTCGACGCCGTGCACGCCCTGCGGGACGAACGGGCCGTCCACATCCTTGAGGAGCTCGGGGCGCTGGGCGATGCCGTCTCGGCCGAAACCGGGCTGCCCAAAACCCTGATCGCGGAATCGGACCTCAACAACCCGCGCCTGATCTACCCTCGGGACGCCAACGGGTACGGCCTGGCCGGGCAGTGGAGCGACGATTTCCACCATGCGGTCCACGTCAGCGTCAGCGGCGAAACCACCGGATACTACTCGGACTTCGAATCCCTCGGGGTGCTCGCCAAGGTGCTGGAGAACGGGTTCCTGCACGACGGCAGCTACTCCAGCTTCCGCGGCCGGCACCACGGCCGGCCCATCAATGCCTCCCTGGCGCATCCGGCGGCGCTCGTGGTGTGCAACCAGAACCATGACCAGATCGGCAACCGGGCCACGGGGGACCGGCTGTCGCAGTCCCTGTCGTACGGGCAACTGGCCGTGGCCGCGGTCCTCACCCTGACCTCCCCGTTCACGCCCATGCTGTTCATGGGCGAGGAATACGGGGCCTCCACGCCGTGGCAGTTCTTCACCTCCCACCCCGAACCGGAGCTGGGGAAGGCCACCGCGGAAGGGCGCATCAAGGAGTTCGAGCGCATGGGGTGGGATCCCGCCGTCGTGCCCGATCCCCAGGACCCCGAAACCTTCCGCCGCTCCAAGCTGGACTGGGCCGAGGCCTCGGAGGGTGACCACGCGCGCCTCCTGGAGCTGTACCGGTCACTGACGGCGCTGCGCCGCTCGCATCCCGCGCTGGCCGGGCTTGGGTTTGTTGAGACGGAGGTTTCGTACGACGACGACGCCGGCTGGCTGCGGTTCCGGCGCGGGTCCGTCGAGGTGCTGGTGAACTTCACCGACGCCAAGGTACGGCTCGACGCCGCCGGCGGTATCCTCCTGGCAACGGACGACGGTATCAGTGTGGAGGGCGGATCCCTTGCCCTCGCACCCTGGAGCGCCGCAATCCTAAGGTCCTGACCAGCCAACCCTCCCAGCTAGAGTATCGCCGCGGGTCCTGCCCGCGGCGAAACTTTTTCGCCGGTACCTGTAGCGCAGGTCACAGCTGGCAGGATGGAACGCATGACTTATTCAGCAGCGGAGAACCGCTACGACTCCATGCCCTACCGCCGCGTCGGCCGCAGCGGGTTGAAACTCCCGGCCATCTCCCTGGGCCTCTGGCACAACTTCGGCGACGACAAGCGCTTCGACGAACAGCGCGCCATCCTGCGCCGCGCCTTCGACCTCGGCGTCAACCACTTCGACCTCGCCAACAACTACGGTCCGCCGGACGGCTCCGCCGAAACCAACTTCGGCCGCCACCTCAAGGAGGACTTCAGGCCTTACCGTGATGAGCTGGTGATCTCCACCAAGGCCGGGTACTACATGTGGCCTGGCCCCTACGGCGAGTGGGGCTCACGCAAGTACCTCATTT
>JABFWC010000308.1 GCA_013362385.1 Pseudarthrobacter sp. | reverse complement strand
GGGCGCCACAAGGGTGGCTGCGCGATCCTTACCGCTTGGATCCGGCCGGGCGGGAGGGTCTGGGCCTGGGTGTCCAGCAGACCGTAGCGCAGCCGGATCCCGTCCGGCGAGATGGCGGCGGTGAAGTTGTACCCCTTGCTGAAGAGGTTCCAGTAGCTGGCCGCAAGGCCGAGGACCGCGGGAACCAGGTAGAAATAGAAAGCCCGGTTGTCCGTGACGGCGGACAGCACCACGGAGGCGATGCCGCCCGCCACCACAAAGAAGCTTTGCTCGCTGAGCAGCAGCGAACCGATAAGGCGCGACGGCGGCACCGTTAGCACCGGAATTTCCGGCGCCTCGGGTGCGGGATGCCCCGCGTGCTCCGCGGGGACGGCGCCGGAGGCCCGGGCGAGGATGGTGGCGCGAAGCTGGCGGGCGTCGTCAATCCGCAGGTAAGCCAGGCGCACCGCCGACTCGCCGGCGTCGGCCACCTCGAACTTGAGCTCGGCAAGGCCGAAAATGCGGGCCAGCAGCGGCTGCTCGATGTCGATTGCCTGGACCCGGTCGAGCCGTGCCTGCCGGTGCTGGCGGAACAGCAGGCCGCTGTCCACGCGGACATAGCCGCCGGACACCTGGTACTTGGTGAAGTACCAGGTGAGGATGAACCCCAGCACCGCCACGGCCAGCACCGTTCCGCCACCAGCCAGGAGCCACGGCGCGCGCCGGGCCAGCCCCTCCTCGAAGTCGGGCTCACCTTGCAGGAGGCGTTCGAAGACGTCCCGGCCGAAGAGGAACACGATGGCCGCCAGCGCGACCCAGCCCCGCACGAACGGCGAGGCTGGATGGACGCGCCGCCATTCGCCGTCGGACACTGCCGGGGTTTCCGGGCGGGGCGCTGCCGGCGGAACTGCCGGCATCCGGCCCTCAGCGGTCACAGCCCTGCCAGCCTGGCTTCGCCCCGGGCCGCCAACTGCTCGCGGAGCCGCGCCCCCTCCGCCGCGGGCAGGCCGGGAATGCGCGCGTTCGTGCCGGGCGAGGCCGTGTGCAGTTTCAGCGTGCACAGGCCCAGGCCGCGTTCCACGGGTCCCACGGCGATGTCGACGTACTGCATCCGGCCGTAGGGGACCACCATGGCGCGTTGGAAGAAGATGCCGCTCCTGATCAGCAGGTCGTCGTCCCGCTCGGCGTAGCCGATGGCGCGGACCTGCCGCGGAATGAGCACAAGCCGCCACAGGGCCACCACCAGCATCGCGGCCGGAACGGCGATGGCCAGCTCCGGCGGCGGCCAGGACCACCAGCCCGAAAGCACAAGAACCAGGGGAAGCGACAGGACCAGCACGGCGGCGAGGTTGCCAAGGGCCCACTCCGCCAGCCGCACGGTGATGTATTTGGGCGAAACCCGCTGCCAGGCGATACCGGGCGGGTCAATCGCCTCGGTATGCATACTCGCCTTCCCCGGCCGCCTCTCCGCGCGCCGTCCGGCCCTTCTTCCCCTCCACGCCGGTGGTGTCGCCGTCCTCCGGCGGGATCCGGCAGAACCGCTCCACCACGAGCCCCACCACGATCATCACCAGGCCACCGCCGGCCATGACCAGGGCCAGCCACGTGATGCCCTGGTCGCTGCGCAGGCTCCAGATCCTCAGCTGGTCAAGGAAGATGCCCACGTGCCAGCCGAGCAGCACGGTCCCGGCGTACGCGCAGGCCTGGGCCAGGACCAGGGTCCGGGCGGCCAGGAGCGGGTCCAACTGCGTCTTCTTCGCCTTGCTGTCGGGCTTGTGGCTGTTGCGCCACCGCAGGACCCGGATCCCGAGGACCAGCGTAATAATGACGATCACGGCCATCGTGGCCAGCGCGGTGGCAGGCAGCACCGGCGTGGACATGCCGTACCGGCTGGTGACCACCGTTGCCGACCAGCCCGCCACGGCGAGGATGACGCCGATCAGCATCAGGCGCAGCGGATTGATGGGCTTCACCGTTCCTCCACCGAACCCGCCGTGGGCATACCGTCGAAGTCACCGAATCCATCAAACGGGGCCAGGTCCCCGAAGTCCTCCGCCCGGGCTGCAAGTGCGCTGATGCGTTCGCCGTCGAGCGCGGCGCCCGGCTCGATGAGGGACCAAGGGTAGAGGACGAAGGCGCGCGAAGCCGCGCGCGGGTGCGGGATGGTCAGCTCGGGATCATCGCTGCGGACATTGCCGTAGGTGATGATGTCGACGTCGAGCGTCCGCGGACCCCAGTGCACCTCCCGAACGCGGTGGTGCTTGTTTTCCACCGCCTGGCAGTGCGCCAGAAGTTCCTGCGGGGACAGGCAGGTTTCCACGGTGATGACCATGTTCAGGAAGTCCGGCTGCCCCTCGGGGCCGCCTACCGCCTTCGTCTGGACAATCGGGGAAACGGCCAGGAGGCGGACCTCGGGCGGGTCCACCAGGTCCGCGACGGCCTCGGTCAGGGTCTCGTTGCGTTCCCCCAGGTTGCTGCCCAGGGCGAGGACGGCCTTGGTGTAGATGCCGTTCATGTGCGCACCCCTGGCGCAGCACGGTGGACGGTTACCGCGACATCCCCGAAGGGAACCTCGATGGGGGCCTGCGGTTTGTGCACGGTGACGTCCACCGCCAGGAGCGGGAATTCGCTCAGCAGGCTGTCGGCGATACGCACCGCCAGTGCTTCGATCAGGTTCAGGGGTTCCCCGGAAATCCAGTCAGTAATACGCTGCGCCACCTCGCCGTAGTGCGCGGTGTCCGTCACGTCGTCGGACTCCGCCGCCTTGGTGAAGTCGAGGTGGAGCACCACGTCCACCACGAAGGGCTGGCCCTCGCGGCGTTCGAAGTCAAACACGCCGTGATGGCCGACGGCGGTCACGCCGGTCAGCGTAATCCTGTCCATGCGGGTCCCCCGGCCCTAGGTTGTTTTTGGTACGGCGGTATTGGGTGCTGCGGCGATGCGTGCAGCCACCTTGACGGCGTCGAGGCTGGAGCCGACGTCGTGCACCCGGACAGCCCAGGCGCCGCGGTAGGCGCTGATGGCGGTGATCGCCGCTGTGGCGCCGTCCCGTTCCTCCGGGGCAGCCGATTTGCCCGCCACGGTCAGCAGGGTGCCCAGGAAGCGCTTGCGGGAGGCACCCACCAGGACCTTGTGGCCAAGGCTGTCCAGCTGGTCCAGGTTCTGCAGCAGCTCCCAGTTCTGGGAGTCGTTCTTTGCGAAACCGAGGCCGGGATCGATGATGATCTGGTCACTGGTGACGCCGGCCGCGTAGAGCTTGTCCCGCACTCCGGCCAGTTCCGCCACCACTTCGCCTGCGACATCCGCGTACTCGGCGAGCGAGTTCATGGTCCGGGCGTCGCCGCGGCGGTGGGTGAGGACGTAGGGAACCTTCGTGGCGGCGACGAGTTCGGCCATTTCAGGCTCGATGCTGAGCCCTGAAATGTCGTTGATGATGGCTGCGCCGGCCGCCACCGCGGCTGCCGCCGTTGCAGCATGCGTGGTGTCGATGCTGACCAGGGCCCCGGCCTTCACCAACGCCTCGATCACGGGCAGCACGCGGCGTTGCTCTTCGTCCGGGGTGACATCCTCTGCCCCCGGCCGGGTCGATTCCCCGCCAACGTCGATGATGTCGGCGCCCGCGTAGAACATCCGCAGCCCGGCGGCTATCGCGGTGTCCGCCGTGGCGTGCTTGCCGCCGTCGCTGAAGGAATCGGGGGTGACGTTCAGGATCCCCATGACCAGGGTGCGGCCCGTGGGAAGGTCTTCGAATCGCGCTGCCGGGCGCGGTTTGCGCAGGATGGGCAGCGGCGAGGTTGCGGGCCCCGTTCCGGGGGCTGCGGCAAGTGAGTCCATGGTCTGTGGTTACCTTCCGAGGATGAGGCTCATGGCCTCGGCGCGGGTGGCCGGGTCATGAAGCTGCCCGCGGACCGCGCTGGTGACGGTCTTTGCTCCGGGCTTGCGGATACCGCGCATTGACATGCACATGTGTTCGCATTCGACAACGACGATGGCGCCACGCGGCTTGAGGTGGCGGACCAGCGCTTCGACGATCTCAGTGGTCAGGCGCTCCTGCACCTGCGGGCGGCGGGCGTAGATGTCCACGAGCCGGGCCAGCTTGCTCAGCCCGGTGACCCGGCCGTCATGTGACGGAATGTAGCCCACGTGGGCCACCCCGTGGAACGGCACCAGGTGGTGCTCGCAGGTGGAGTAGAACGGGATGTCCTTGACCAGGACCAGCTCCTCGTGGTCGAGGTCGAAGGTAGTGGACAGGACGTCCGCGGGGTCATGGTGCAGCCCGGCAAACACCTCGGCGTATGCCTTGGCCACGCGCTTGGGGGTGTCGACCAGGCCGCCCCGGTCCGGGTCCTCCCCAATGGCCAGCAGGATCTCGCGGACAGCCGCCTCGATCCGTGGCCGGTCCACTTTGCCACTCTTGGGATGGGGGGAACCGACCTCCACCAGGGGTCCGGCGGAGGCGGAAACGTCGTCGTCGTCGAAGGAATTCACAGGGAAAGCTTAGCCGCGGAGGGTGTCAGGACCCGAGTCGGGGGTCCCGCCCTGGAACGGGGCGTCCTCCGGCACGCCCTGGGAATGCGGCGGCTGCGCGTCCAGCGGCTCGTCCAACCGGGCCTTCTTGGCCTCTTCCTGCGCCTCGCGTTCGGCCCGCTCCTGCCGGGTCTCCACGGGGCCTGCCAGGACGGGACGGGTCTCCTTGGACAGCCACACTTCGCGGAAGTCGCGCTTGCGGACGTCGCGGAAGATGTCCGCGATCTCGGCCTGGTTGAGGGTCTCGCGCTCCAGCAGTTCCAGGGCAAGGATGTCCAGGATGTCGCGGTTCTCGGTCAGGATGGCGTACGCCTCATCGTGGGCCTGGTCGATGAGCCGGCGCACTTCCTCGTCCACCACGTACGCGATCTGGTCAGAGTAGTTGCGCTCGTGTCCGGCGTCGCGGCCCAGGAACGGTTCGCCGCCGCCCTGGCCGAGGCGGACCGCACCGACGCGTTCGCTCATGCCGTACTCGGTGACCATCTTGCGTGCGGTCCCGGTGGCCTTTTCGATGTCGTTGGAGGCGCCGGTGGACGGGTCGTGGAAGACGATCTCCTCGGCGACGCGGCCGCCCATGGCGTAGGCCATCTGGTCCAGCAACTCGTTGCGGGTGACGGAGTACTTGTCGTTCTCGGGAACCACCATGGTGTAGCCCAGGGCGCGGCCGCGGGGAAGGATGGTGATCTTGGTGACGGGCGCGGAGTTCCGCAGGGCGGCAGCGACCAGCGCGTGGCCGCCCTCGTGGTAGGCGGTGATCTTGCGTTCGTGTTCCTTCATGACGCGGCTGCGCTTCTGCGGGCCGGCCATGACACGGTCGATCGCTTCGTCCAGGGCGCGGTCGTCGATCAGGTTGGCGTTGGAGCGGGCGGTCAGCAGTGCCGCCTCGTTGAGGACGTTGGCGAGGTCCGCGCCGGTGTAGCCGGGAGTCTTCTTCGCCACGGCCTTGAGGTCCACGCCGGGTGCCATCGGCTTGCCCTTGGCGTGCACCTGCAGGATCTGGTCGCGGCCCACCAGGTCGGGGGCCTCCACGGATACCTGGCGGTCGAAGCGGCCCGGACGCAGCAGGGCCGGGTCCAGGACGTCGGGGCGGTTGGTGGCGGCGATCAGGATGACGTTGGTCTTGACGTCGAAGCCGTCCATCTCCACCAGCAGCTGGTTGAGGGTCTGCTCGCGTTCATCGTTGCCTCCGCCGATGCCGGCGCCACGGTGGCGGCCCACGGCGTCGATCTCATCCACGAAGATGATGGCCGGGGAGTTCGCCTTGGCCTGTTCGAAGAGGTCACGGACGCGGGAGGCACCGACGCCGACGAACATTTCCACGAAGTCCGAACCCGAGATGGAGAAGAAGGGGACGCCGGCCTCACCGGCGACAGCGCGGGCCAGCAGGGTCTTGCCGGTGCCCGGAGGGCCGTACAGCAGCACGCCCTTGGGGATCTTGGCGCCCACGGCCTGGAACTTGGCCGGTTCCTGCAGGAACTCCTTGATTTCCTGCAGTTCCTCCACGGCCTCATCGGCACCTGCGACGTCGGCGAAGGTCACCTGCGGCATGTCCTTGCTGACCATCTTGGCCTTGGACTTGCCGAACTGCATGATCTTGGAGCCGCCGCCCTGCATGCGGGTCATCAGGAACCAGAAGAGGGCACCGAGCAGGATGACGGGGATCAGCAGGGACAGCAGGCCGGAGAACCAGTTGCTTTCAATCGGCTGGTCAGTGAAACCCTGGGCGGGCTTGGCGTCGGTAACTGCCTTCACCACGTCCTGCGCGCGGGCATCCACGAAGAAGAACTGGACGCTCTTGCCTTTGTCCTGCCCGTTCAGCTGCAGGTTGTCCTTCAGCGTCAGGTCAACGCGGTTCTCGCCGTCGAAGATCTTCGCCTGCTCCACCTTGTTGCCGGAGAGCAGTTCCAGGCCCTTGTCGGTGTCGATCCGTGACGCGCCGCCGGGGGCGAGCGTTGCAAAAGCCACCAGGAGCAGACCGACCACGACGACGATCCAGATGCCCGGGCCTTTGAAGAAGTTCTTAGCTTTCATCTGTTCGGGGGCTGGCCCCGTCCCTTCCGGTAGTGCTGCACGGCGAGTAGTCTGCGCGCGTGATGGTGCTGCGTCAGCTTCTAGCTATACACCGTCCGGAGTACATCACGCATAGTGGAAAGCAAAAGTTCCCTGTGGGCGTAGCGGGCAAGGCCAGCCGCCAAACGCCCGCGTCAGCGCA
>JABFWC010000266.1 GCA_013362385.1 Pseudarthrobacter sp. | reverse complement strand
GACCACCACGGGCTCCTGCGGGTCGCGGACCAGTTGCCCGGGATGCGGATCATCATGCCCGACCTTCCCGGCTTCGGCAGTTCCGAGGCGTTCAGCCAGGACCAGCACTCGGTGGAACGGTACGGCCGGTTCATCGCGGACTTTATGGCCGCCCTGGACCTCGGACCCGAAACGGTGCTGCTCGGGCACTCCTTCGGTTCCATCGTCGCGGCGCATTTCGTGGCCAGCCATCCCGGAGCCGTGTATCCCCTGATCCTGGTCAACCCCATCGCCGCTCCGGCGCTGGAGGGGCCAAAGGGCGTGATGACGCGGCTGGCGGTGCTGTACTACCGGCTTGCCGCCCGCCTCCCCCGCCGGCTTGGCCTGGCCCTGCTCCGCAATCCGGTGATCGTCCGCGTCATGAGCGAAACCATGGCCAAGACGCGTGACCGGAACCTCCGGGACTTCATCCACGGCCAGCACCATGCCTACTTCAGTTCGTTCGCAGACCGTGACAGCCTGCTGGAGTCGTTCACCGCGTCCGTCAGCCACCACGTCGCGGAGGTGGCCCGGGAACTGAAGCTCCCGGTGTTGCTCATCGCGGGCGAAAAGGACGAAATCGCCACCTTGCCGGACCAGCACCGTCTCCTGGCGCTCCTGCCGGACGGCCAGCTCGAGGTGATTCCCGGCGTCGGGCACCTCATCCACTACGAAACGCCGGAACCGGCGGCCCGGCACATCCGCAGCTTCCTGAAGGACCATCCCGCGTGAAGATCGTCATCGATGCACGTTTCACCCGCACCGACCATCACGACGGCATCAGCCGCTACGGCGCCAGCCTGATCGCGGCTACTTCAAAGATCGCCGACGTCTCCATGCTGGTCTCCGACAAGCGGCAGCTCGCCCTCCTGCCCGACGTCCCGTACACGCTGATCAGCAGCCCGCTGTCGCCGCTCGAACTGTTCGTAGCCCGGAAGGTCAACGCCCTGAAGCCGGATGTGGTGGTGTGCCCCATGCAGACCATGGGCACCTGGGGACGGAAATACGGACTGGTCCTGACGCTTCACGACCTGATCTACTACGAGCACCCCGCGCCCCCGGGCTTCCTGCCGGCACCGGTGCGGGTGCTGTGGCGGCTCTACCACAAAGCATTCTGGCCGCAGCGGCTGCTCCTGAACCGGGCCGACGCGGTGGCCACCATCAGCCGCACCACCGAAGCGCTGATTGCCAAGTACCGCCTGACGCGCCGCCCCGTCCGGATCATCGCCAACGCGCCGCAGCCCGCGCAGGAGCCGCGCCGGCCCGGGGACGGGGCGGACAAGACCATCGTCTACATGGGCTCCTTCATGCCCTACAAGAACGTGGAAACCATGGTGGCAGGCATGGCCGGGCTGCCCGGCTACACACTCCACCTGCTGAGCCGGATCACTCCGCAGCGGCGCGCCGAACTGGAGAAACTGGTTCCGGCGGGGGCGTCCGTGGTCTTCCACAACGGTGTCACCGACGACGAGTACGACGCCCTGCTGCGCCGGGCAACGGCGCTGGTGAGCCTGTCGCGCGCCGAGGGATATGGCCTTCCGCTGGTCGAGGCGATGGCCGTGGGAACCCCCGTGATCGCCAGCGACATTCCGATTTTCCAGGAGGTCGGCGCCGACGCCGCCAGCTACGTCGATCCGTCATCGCCGGAGCAGTTCGCGGAAGCGGTGAACGCCCTGCGCGACGAGGCACGGTGGCAGGACATCTCGCGCCGCTCGGTGGCGCGCGCCCGGGAGTTCAGCTGGGATGAGTCCGCCCGCCAGCTTGTGGACGTGGCGCACGAAATCATGGCGAAGCGCCGGCGCTGACCGGTACCGGCCTACAGCACGTCCACCCCGTCGAGGCGCACCTGCACGGGTTCGGTTGCGCGTTTGGCGGCCACCGCCGCCCGGGTGGCCCGCAGGACGCGGACGACGGCGGGCCCCTCGCTGTAGGGAAAGAACAGCAGGGTTCGGACGTCCTCGGCCGGGCGCCGCGCCGGCGGGCCGGCCAGGAGCAGGGGCGCCGGGCCTGCGCTGCGCAGGACGATGCCCGCACTTCCAAGTTCGGCTTCGACGGCACCGGTGTAATGCTCGACGGCGGGGCGCGGCCCCGTTACCGAGGCGATGCGGACGGCAGGCGGCAGCCCGAGCTCCGTCCGCAATGCCAGTTCCCGCTGGGCGTAGCCGGCAGGATCCCAGCGCAGCAAGGCCCCCGTGGCGGCGGTGTCCGTCGCGGTGACCACCACCAGGCCGCCATCGGGGGCCGGCCGCACCAGGGCGGCGGCATTGAACCACCTGCGCACCGTATCTTCGCCGGCCCGCAATGTTTCGCGACGCAGCAGGGAATCGCCGTCCAGCAGCAGGGCGGCGGCATAGCCGCCGTCGGCGACAGGTTCGGCACCCACGGTCGCCACTACCAAGGCCTTGCCCGCACCCACGCGGGCCTTCACCTGGTCGCCCGAGGACGTGATGACGGTCGCCCCGGGGAAGGCGCGGCCGAGTTCTTCGGCCGTGCGCAGCACGCCCGTGGCCCCTTTCCGCAGCTGCTTTCCCCCGCAATGTGTGCATCGCCAGTCGGGAGCCGGGGTGGAACACCAGCGGCATTGCGGCGGGGCTGACGTGCCGGCCAGGGCCAGCGGGCCCTGACACGTGTTGCACCGGGCGGGTTCGCGGCAGGTTTCACAGACCAGTGACGGAGCGTAGCCCGCCCGTGCCACCTGCACCAGGACCGGCCCGTGCTCCAAGCCCTCCTTGGCCGCCTTCCAGGCCGCCCCCGGCAGCCGGGCGATGGTGGCCAGCGGATCCCGGCCCTGTTCGAAGCTGTCCGCCGTATTAATCACCCGGGGAACAGTTGAACGGAGCACGGGACGATCGGCGCTGATGGGGACCGCCCAGCCGGCATCCACCAGCCGCTGGACCTCGGTGCTGCGGGCATGCCCGGCGAGCAGGCAGGCTGCGCCCTCCTGCTCGGCACGCAGCAGCAGGACCTCCCGCGTGTGGGCGTAGGGGGCGCGCTGTTCAATGTGGAGGTCGTCGCCGTCGTCCCAGCACGCGACCAAGCCTAGGTCCTGCACGGGGGCGAAGGCAGCCGACCGGGTGCCGATGGCCACCCTGGCGGTACCGGAGAGCAGTTGCAGGAAGTTGCGGTAGCGCGGCGTCGGCCCGTCATCAGCTGCAAGCCGGGCCACGGCACGGTCCGGCAGCAAGGTCTTGAGCGCGTACTCGAGCCGGTCGAGGTCCCGGTAGTCCGGCACCACCAGGAGGGCTCCGCGGCCGGAAGCGTAGGCGGCGGCAGCCGCTCCGGCCAGTAGCTGCGGCCAGCCGGCGGGCCCGTAGCCCTGCAGCGGGTTGAGCACGGCCCTCGGGGATCCGCCGGCGACCAGGTGCCGGAGGAAAGCGGGACCTGCACGGTAGCCCGTCCACCCGGAAGGGGCCGCGGAACGGGGAAGGCCGCCCGTTTCCGTCGGTTCCGCGGTGGGAGCCACGGATGCGGGATAGTCCTTTTCGAGTTTCGCGACCCGCGGCGGCACAGCCAGGCGGAGCACATCGCTGGCCGTCCCGGCATAGCGGGCGGCAACGGCGTCGGCAAGGCGGCGTACTTCTGGTGTGAGGACCGGGACCGGGGACACGACCTTCGCCAGGGGCACGAGCGCATGGCCGGCGTCGGACGCGGCAAGCCGTTCCAGCAGGTATCCGCCGAGGTCCTGGCCGTTGAACTTCACCTTCACCCTGACGCCCGGCCGTGCGGACTCGTCGAGGGAGGCCGGCACGGCGTAGTCGAAGGGGCGGTCAAGATGCGGCAGCGACGACTCCACGAGCACCCGGGCCACCGGAAGGTGTCCGGCCAGGGCAAGGCCGTCCGGTGCCGGCCGGGCAGGAAAGCCCTGCAGGAGGGACGGCTGGACAGCACTTTCAGTGGGCACCGTGCTTACCTCCGTTCAGCCGCCGGTTGGACACGGACAGCCAAGCACCGGGCACTGACATTGCTGCTCCGGCCTTCAGAAAGACCGGCCTAGGCGTTGAAGTATGCCTTCAGCTCGTCCACCCGGTCCAGGCGCTCCCACGTGAAATCGGGCTCGTCACGGCCGAAGTGGCCGTGCGCCGCGGTCTTGGCGTAGATCGGGCGCTTGAGGTCCAGGGCGTCGATGATGGCGCGGGGGCGGAGGTCGAAGATTTCGGCGATGGCAGCACTGATCCGTGCCGGGTCCACGGTCTCGGTGCCGAAGGTCTCCACGTACGTGCCCACGGGGCGGGCCTGGCCGATGGCGTAGGCAATCTGGATCTCTGCGCGTTTGGCCAGCCCTGCTGCGACGACGTTCTTGGCGACCCAGCGCATGGCGTATGCGGCGGAGCGGTCCACCTTGGACGGGTCCTTGCCCGAGAAGGCACCGCCGCCGTGGCGGGCCATGCCGCCGTAGGTGTCGACAATGATCTTGCGGCCGGTCAGGCCGGCGTCGCCGACGGGTCCGCCGATAACGAATTCACCGGCCGGGTTGAGGATGTTGGCGGCACGGGAGATGTCCAGGTTCGCGGCGGCCAGCACCGGTTCGATGACGACGGCGGCGAGGTCGGCGCGGAGCTGCTCAAGGCTGGCGCCTTCCGCATGCTGGCTGGAAATCACCACGGTCTCCACGGAGACGGGTACATCCTTGTCGTAGCCCACAGTGACCTGGGTCTTGCCGTCAGGGCGCAGGTACGCGAGCTGGCCGGTCTTGCGGACGTCGGTCAGCCGCTCGGAGAGCCGGTGCGCCAGCCAGATCGGGGTCGGCATGTAGGACGGAGTCTCATCGCTTGCGTAGCCAAACATCAGGCCCTGGTCGCCGGCGCCCTGCAGGTCGTAGTCGTCCTCCTGGCGGCCCTCGCGTGCTTCAAGGGAGTTGAAGACGCCGCCGGCGATGTCGTTGGACTGCTGGCCGATGGAGACGGACACGCCGCAGCGGGCGCCGTCGAAACCGTTGGCTGAGGAGTCGTAGCCGATCCCCAGGATGGTTTCGCGGACGATCTGCGGGATTTCGACGTAGGCGTCGGTGGTGACTTCGCCGGCCACGTGCACCAGGCCAGTGGTGGCCATGGTTTCGACGGCCACGCGGGACTCGGGGTCCGCTGCGAGCAGGGCGTCCAGGATGGCGTCACTGATCTGGTCGCAGATCTTGTCCGGATGGCCTTCGGTGACCGACTCGGACGTGAAAAGCCGGAGCGCGGAGGGCGTGGCCCCGTGGGTCTGGGGAAGGTGCAGCGGTAAAGTCACTCAACTACCTTACTGGTTGGAGTCGGTGCGCCCGGCGCGAGATGTCCTCGTGCTAAGCGAACGTGGCCGGGAACACGTCAGGCCAGGGGCGATACGCGGTTCAGTTCGAAGCTGATGCGGCTGATGATGGCGTCGGAAACCTCGGCCTTCGTTCCTGACGCCTCCTGTGGTTCGGAGCCGGCGCGCGAGAGGATGACCACCGAGTTGGAGTCCTGCCCGAAGACTTTGTCGGTTCCGACGTGGTTGACCACCAGCAGGTCGCAGCCCTTACGCTGCAGTTTGGCTTCGGCGTAGCCCAGGACGTCGCCCTCGCTGTCCCCGGTCTCCGCGGCGAAGCCAACGATGAGCTGCTCCCCCGCCGGTCCGGACGGCCCGCTGTTGCGCCGTTCCACCAGTTCCTGCAGGATGTCCGGGTTCCGGACCAGGGTGATGACGGGGTCGGCGCTGTCATCCCGCTTCTTGATCTTGGTGTCCGAGACATCCGCGGGCCGGAAGTCGGCGACGGCGGCGGACATGATGAAGACGTCGGAGTCGGCGGCGGCTTTGAGCGCGGCTTCGCGCAGCTGCAGGGCGGTTTCCACCTGGACCACTTCGACGCCGGACGGTGCGGGGACGTCCATATGGGCCGCCAGCAGGCGGACTGTGGCGCCGGCGTTGCGTGCAGCGACTGCCAGCGCGACGCCTTGTTTCCCGGAAGACCTGTTGCCGAGGAAGCGGACGGGGTCCAGCGGCTCGCGGGTTCCCCCGGCGCTGATGGTGACCGTGCGCCCGGCCAGCGGAAGCTGGTAATCGCTGCGCCCCTGGACCAGGGCCATGGCGGCGTCGAAGATGGCCTCGGGCTCGGGCAGCCTGCCCGGGCCGGAATCGGCACCCGTCAGGCGCCCGGACGCGGGCTCCAGGACTGCCGCGCCGCGCGTACGGAGCGTCTCGACGTTGGCGCGGGTGGCCGGGTGCTGCCACATTTCGGTGTGCATCGCCGGGGCGAACAGCACCGGTCCGTGCGCCATCAGCAGGGTGTTGGTGAGCAGGTCTCCCGCCTGTCCGGTGGCGGCCTTGGCCAGGAGGTCGGCCGTGGCCGGTGCGACGACCACCAGGTCCGCCTCGTGGCCCAGGCGGACGTGGTTGACCAGGTGGACGTCGTCGAAAACGCTGTTGCTGACCGGGTTGCCGGACAGCGCCTCCCAAGTGGCGGTGCCCACGAAGCGGGTGGAGGCCTCCGTGGGGATCACCGTGACGTCATGGCCGGCTTCAGTAAAAAGCCGGAGGAGCGATGCCACCTTGTAGGCGGCGATCCCTCCCCCGACTCCGAGGACTATGCGCACGTGACCTCCGTCAGCAGCGAGTCAGATATGCGGCAGGATTACTCTGCGGCTTCGATCGGCGTGGAAACCAGCTTGCCTTCGTTGATCTCGCGCAGGGCGATCGAGAGCGACTTTTCGTTCAGTTTGGTGTCAACCAGCGGACCGACGTATTCGAAG
>JABFWC010000110.1 GCA_013362385.1 Pseudarthrobacter sp. | reverse complement strand
CGGCCGTCTCGGCGGCCTGCTTTAATTCTTTTTTGATCGTCGTTCCTTTGGACATGAGCGGTGCTGCGCCGGGTGCGTGCCCTTTTCCTATACAGGCAATCGTGCCACGGCGGTCTTCGCGGGGACAGTAAGCGGCGTGGTGGCTCCCCGCACTGCAGGGGCCGGTAGCGCGCTTACGGCGGCCACGGCACAAGCGGCCGGTGCGGTGGGCACGCGGCCGGTGGGGAGGGTCCCCATCGCCGGCCAACCGTGCCTGTGCAAGCATTAGGACCAGCGATTCGACTGCACCGCACACTTCCCCACCTGGACGCCGAAGCTGAACCACGCCTGGGCATGCTTAAGGAGACGGTGGCGGCAATCAGCGTCGGCTGGACCGAGGTGCGGGACCGGCACCAACGGCCGCGGCCCCGCGTCAGTCAGCGGCGGCGGTAGCAGAGGTCGAAGATCAGGCGCCCGGCTTCGTGGGCCTTGGCCTCGAAGCTGGTCCGGATCCTGCCTTCGAACCGGGGCGCCCAACCGCCGGTCTCGTCCACCCCTTCATTGGGTCCGGTGTGCCCGGTGCTGACCGGTGCGCGGCCTTCGCGCACGGGCGCGCCGCCCACTACCGATTCGACGCCGGACTGCCACACCTGGGTCAGCGGGCTCTCCGGGCCGCGGCGCTCACCGGTGTGCAGGTTCTCGAAGTCCGGAGAACCGGCCATGACATCGCGGACATGGATGGCGTAGTTGGACCAGTCCGTGGCAATCCTGAACAGGCCTCCCGGCTTCAGCACGCGTGCGGCGAGCTGGACGAACTCGGGCTGGATGAGGCGGCGCTTGTGATGACGGGATTTGTGCCATGGGTCCGGGAAGAAAACCCACAGCTCGCTGACCGAGCCTTCGGGGAGCATAGTGGCAAGAACTTCGGGGGCATTGGCCTCGACCACCCGAACGTTGTCCAGTCCCCGGCTGTTGATCTTGATGATGGTGTTGGCCAGTCCCGGGGTGTATACCTCCACAGCGAGGAAGTTGGATCCGGGGTTCTGTTCGGCGGCGTGGCAGATGGCGTCACCGAGGCCGGAGCCGATCTCCACGATGAGGGGTGCCTCGCGGCCAAACTCCACGGCCGGGTCCAGGGTGTAGTCCGGGTGCACCGACGTGTTTGCCACGTGGCGCGGAACGTTGATCGCCCAGCGCTCGGCGTGTTCGTCCCATGCAGCCTGCCGGCGGCCCTGCAGGCGCGTGCCCCGGCGCACGAAGCTGACCGGCCGCCCGCCGTAGGTGCCGAAGGAGGCCTGCGTTCCGGGTGTGATGGGCCTCGGGACATGCGGCTGCTGGGGGTTTTCAGGGGATTCGCTCATCCTTTCCAGAATAGCGCTGGAAGGACGCTGTCGGAGCAGCCGGTCAGAACAGGCCGGTGAGGTTGAGCGCGGGGCCCAGGGCCAGTACAAAGACCAGGCCGCATATGCAGAGGGAGACTGCCGCGGCGGACCAGTTGCCTGAGTTCCGCGGTGATCCCCTTAGGGCAGGCAATGCCAGCCGGAGGGCGAGCACGGCAAAGAGGAGGGGCAGGCTGAACAGCACTAGGGGAGCCGTCCAGGGAGCGGGGGAGTACCCGCTGTCAGAATAGGTCAGCAGCATGGCCAACCCGGCGAAAGGCCCGGTAAGGAACATGCTCACGGGGGCCAGGATCGCCAGGACGAGGCTGGTGGATCCCTTGTTTGCCGGCGTTCCGCCCTTTGGTGGTCCGGGCTCATCCCGAACGTCCTTTACGGGGGACGGGCGTGGCTCCGGTGGCGGGGTGGTTTCCATGATGCTCCCATCGGTCGTTGTGGCGATTGCGCGGCCGCGGCTGGTTCCAACGTAGGAAGTTTGCCGGGGGCGCCGGAAGATACTTCCGCCCGTATGTGGATAACTCCGGCGGACACGAGTGCTGCAAGAATGGGCGGATGACGGAAGCAACGAATGCCGGCGCAAGGAATCAAGGGCCGGGGGTTGTCTCCGGGGACGCCCGGGGCCGCTCCCGGACGGGCAGCAGCAGCGTGGACCTCAGCACCTTGGTGGATGCGGAGATCAATGAGCTGCCAGCCGCTGAACCCACCCGCGTCGGCAGCCGGCGCGCCTTGGCCTACCTGGGTGTATGCCTGGTCCTGATCGGCCTGAACCTGCGCAGCGTCTTCTCCAGCTTTTCCGCCGTACTGCCGGAGGTGACTTCCCAGGCGGGGCTGCCCGGCTGGTCGGTGGTCGTCCTGACCACCGTTCCGGTAACCCTGCTGGGGGTGTTCGCCCCGCTGGCCCCGGTCCTGGCCCGGCGCTTCGGTGCCGAACGGGTACTGCTGGGCGCCATGGCCCTGCTGACTTTGGGACTGCTGCTGCGCCCGGTGGATGCAGGCACATTCCTTCGCAGTGCCGGGCACCTGCCCGCACTGCTGGCGGGGACGGCAGCCTGCGGCGCGGCCATCGCCCTGTGCAACGTCCTCCTCCCCGGCCTGGTCAAACGCGACTTTCCCCACCGCCTCGGCCTGATGGGCGGCCTCTACACCACGGCCATCTGTGCTTCCGCCGCGCTCGGTGCCGGCTTTACCTACCCGGTCTTCACGGGGACGGGGGAGTGGACGGCGGCGCTGTGGGTCTGGGCGGTTCCTGCCGCCGTCGTACTTTTCCTGTTCCTGCCCGTGGCCCTGCGGCAGGGAAGCATCCGGCACCAGGCGGTCAGGGACGGCGTGAACGTATGGCGGTCGTCGGTGGCCTGGCAGGTGACCATCTTCATGGTGCTGCAGGCCATGATGTCCTTCAGCGGCTTCGCCTGGCTGGCGCCCATCCTGCGCGAACGAGGCGTGGACGGGGCAACAGCGGGGTTGATCGTGGCCGGGTGCATCGTGCTGCAGATGCTGGGCTCACTGTTCGCGCCGGCGCTCGCGGCGCGGTTCAGGGACCAGCGGGTCATCAACACGGTGGTGGCGCTGATGACCGGAGCGGGCTTCGTGCTGAGCATCCTGGGGCCGCTGGACCTGGTGTGGGTGTGGGCCGGACTGCTGGGGCTGGGACAGGGAAGCCTCACCGCCGCGGCCCTGACGCTGATCATGCTCCGCACCCGCGACGGCCATACTGCCGCCCACTTGTCGGGCATGATGCAGGGCGTGGGCTACGGGGTGGGTTCCACGGGCACCCTGATGGTGGGGCAGCTGCACCAGGCCACCGGGTCGTTCGTCCCGGCCGGAATCCTGTTCATGGTGGTGGGCCTGCTGGCAGCGGTCTTCGGCTACCGCTCCGGCCGCGACAGGTACGTCGGCTAGGAGCCGCGGTGCGGGATTCCACCGTTCCAGCTACCCACTCCGCTGCCGCGATCTTCCGGCCGCCGTACGTCTGGGTGACCATCGGCACCTGCGCCCTGGTGTTCCTGGCCGCATTCGAATCCCTGGCCGTCACCACCGTCATGCCCCTGGTCAGCCGGGAACTGGATGGCGGCAGCCTTTACGCGCTGGCCTTCGCGGGCCCGCTGGCCACGGGCGTGATCGGCATGGTGGGCACCGGCAACTGGTCCGACCGGCGGGGACCGGCGATGCCGCTGTATGCCTCGGTGGGTCTCTTCTCCATAGGGCTCTTGATTGCCGGCACGTCCGCGTCCATGCCCATGCTCGTCGCGGGCAGGCTGGTCCAGGGCCTTGGCGGCGGGGCGCTCACGGTTGCTCTGTACGTGCTGGTGGCGCGGTTCTATCCCGGCCCCCTGCACCCCAAAATTTTCGCGGCCTTCTCTGCGGCCTGGGTGGTTCCGTCGCTGGTGGGGCCTTTCGCCGCCGGCCTGGTGGCGCAGGCCTTCAGCTGGCACTGGGTCTTCCTCGGCGTGGTCGGCCTGGTGGTTCCCGCCATGGCGATGATCGTGCCGCTGCTGCGCGGGATGGAGCAGGCGGGCGCGCCGGCCGTACCCTGGGCCCTGGACCGGCTCGGCTGGGCCGGCCTTGCCGCGCTCGCGGTCCTGGGGCTGAACATCTCCGCGGAGTTGCACGTCCCGGCCGCCACGGCGGTCCTGGCCGTCGCCGCCGTCGTCCTCGCCCTGGTGGCGGTCCGGCCGCTGGTACCCGGCGGAACCCTGCTCGCCCGGCGGGGCCTGCCCAGCGTGATCCTTGCCCGCGGGCTGGCGTCGGCATCCTTCTTCGGCGCCGAGGTCTACCTGCCCTACCTGCTGATCGACCAGTACGGCTTCCCGCCGTCCCTGGCCGGCCTCACCCTCACCGGCGGCGCACTGGCCTGGGCCGGCGCAGCCGCCGTCCAGGGCAAGCTGGGCAGCCGGCTGCGGCACGAATCGGCAGTCCGGGCCGGGTCGCTGATGGTCCTGTGCGCCGTGCTGCTGGCACTGGCCACCTCGGCGCTGCACTGGCCGCCCGCGGTCGCCATCGCCGGGTGGGCCCTCGCCGGAGGCGGGATGGGCCTGCTCTACCCCCGCCTGAGCGTGATGACGCTGGCGCTCTCCGCCAAGGAGGACGAGGGGTTCAACAGCTCCGCGATGTCCATCTCCGACTCCCTGGGCGGCGCGCTGTCTTTGGCCGCCACGGGCATCGTCTTCACGGCTTTTTCGACGCCGGTCCAGTCCTTCGCGGGCGTGTTCGCGCTGACCGGGGTGATCGGCGCCGCCGCGGCCCTGGTGGCGCCACGGGTCACCGCCCGCCGCTAGGGCAACCGGGTGGCGCGGAGCACGACGTCGGCGATGGTGGCCGCCTGCCCCTCCGGCCCGGTCACCGGCCGTTCACGGGCCGTGAGGACCTCCAGCTGCCATCCGGGCCCGCCCAGCCCCAGCTCACGGACCAGGTCGTCGCCGGTATAGAACATCCCCTCGTGGGTGTGTCCGCCGCCCCACGGCGGCAGCCGGTCCGGATGGTGGCCCACCACCAGCAGGGTGCCGCCGGGCTTGACCGCCGCAGCCGCCGTCCGCAGCGGGACCCGCCAATCGAGTTCCTGCGAGTGCAGGAATTGCGAGGTCACCAGCTCGTAGGACCCCTCGGGCCGCCACTGCTCCAGGTCGGCCTGCTGCCAGGTGATCCGGCTCTGGATGTTGTCCTCCGACGCCTGCACGCTCTCGCGCGCCAGCTCGGCCAGTTCATGCGAGCGGGCGCGTTCCAGCGCCACAGCGGAAACGTCGACGGCGGTCACGGTCCAGCCCTGCTGCGCCAGCCAGATGGCGTCCGCGCCTTCGCCGCAGCCAAGTTCGAGCGCTTTGCCCGGCCTCAGGCCGCCGGCTTCACGGACGAGCTGCGGGTTCGGCTTCCCGCTCCACAGCCGGGGCTTGGTGCGGTACCGCTCGTCCCAGACGGAGGCGGCGCTGATGCCGCCGCTTCCTCCGTCGGGCGAGGGGCCGTCGTCGTGCAGTGGATGCTGGTGCGCCACGTCTTCGCTCATGCCTCCAGCCTGCCCCGCGCCAGTGCCGAAGGCAACGGGCCGCGGCCTCCGGGACGGGAGACTGGCGCCGGGATGCTAAACTGGTGGAACTTGATGTGCAGTGATGCCCTCGGATTCCTTCATTGAGGAGACGGGGCTTTTTTCATGTGAGAGGCACATCCTGCGTCGATGAACGCGTTCCATTTGGTCCCGGCCACGTCCTGCAAGTGGCAGATGGCTGGTTGACCACCTGACTTTTCTTCGGCGAATCCCCTGGGCTAACCGGCGCCGGGGGCCGATATCCGCACGGATACCGCCAGAAAGACCTTTGAGTAATGACTACTTTTGCTGCCCTTGGCACGCCCAAAGCCCTCGCCGAGACCCTCGCCGCGCAGGGAATCGAATCCCCGTTCCCCATCCAGGTCAAGACCCTTCCGGACACCCTGTCCGGCCGTGATGTCCTGGGCCGCGGCCGAACGGGCTCCGGCAAGACCATCGCGTTCTCCATTCCGCTGGTTGCACGGCTTGCCGAACGCGAAGCCGCCTACTTCCGCAAGCCCGGCCGCCCCATGGGCCTGGTGCTGGCTCCCACCCGTGAGCTGGCCACCCAGATCAACGCCACCATCGAGCCGCTGGCCAAGGCTGCCGGCCTGAACACCACCGTGATCTACGGCGGCATCTCCCAGGCCCGCCAGGAAAAGGCGCTGCGCGCCGGCGTCGACATCGTCATCGCCTGCCCGGGCCGCCTGGAGGACCTCATCCGCCAGCGGATCCTCACCTTGGAAGCCGTTGAGATCACCGTCCTGGACGAGGCCGACCACATGGCGGACCTCGGCTTCCTGCCCGTGGTCAAGAAGCTCCTGGACATGACCCCCAAGCAGGGCCAGCGGCTGCTCTTCTCCGCAACCCTGGACAACGGCGTGGACAAGATCGTCCAGCGCTACCTGTCCAACCCGCTGACCCACTCCGTTGACGAC
Source organism: Pseudarthrobacter sp. (assembly GCA_013362385.1). Lineage (GTDB taxonomy): Bacteria > Actinomycetota > Actinomycetes > Actinomycetales > Micrococcaceae > Arthrobacter. The sequence continues at coordinate 410 of JABFWC010000110.1, read as the reverse complement.
CCCCAGGCCGCGGTCACCACCATGGAGCACCATGTCCTGGTGGTCAACGACCAGACTGTCAAGAAGCAGCTGATCGTGGAGCTCGCCTCCGGCGCCGGCCGCCGCGTCCTGTTCATGCGGACCAAGCACCACGCCCGCAAGCTGGCCAAGACGCTGACCGACGCCGGGATCCCCGCCGTCGACCTGCACGGGAACCTCTCGCAGAACGCCCGCGACCGCAACCTTGCCGAGTTCTCCAACGGCGACGTCCGCGTCCTGGTGGCCACCGACGTCGCCGCCCGCGGTGTGCACGTCGACGACGTCGAACTGGTCATCCACGTGGACCCGCCCACCGAGCACAAGGCATACCTGCACCGCTCCGGCCGCACCGCGCGTGCCGGTTCGGACGGCACCGTGGTCACCCTGACCCT